>CAZXTB010000272.1:0-2115 GCA_964643535.1 uncultured Erysipelotrichaceae bacterium
CATGATGCCTATGGAAATGTCATAGGAGCCATCGAAATCATCAGAGATATTACTGAACAAAAAGATACAGAGTTTCTAATTAAACGAAGTGAAGAGAATTTTAGTAATCTCTTTAATCGGGCACCTTTAGGATATCAATCTTTAGATGAAGATGGAATGTTTATAGAAGTCAATGACGCGTGGTTATCAACCTTAGGATATGAAAGAAATGATGTTTTAGGAGAATGGTTTGGGGATTTTCTTGCGGAAAATTATGTAGAAGCGTTTAAAGAGAGATTCCCTCTCTTTAAAAAATTAGGGAAGATCCACTCAGAGTTTGAAATGAAACATAAAAATGGAGAGTTGCGTAATATTGCCTTTGAAGGAAGAATCGGATATAAAAATGATGGTAGTTTCGATAAGACGCATTGTATCATTCAAGACATTACTGAACGAAGACAAGCGGAAGAAAAGCTTATCGAGAGTGAACAGACCCATAAAGCCTTGTTTGATTTCTCTGGGGTTGGGATTGGATATTATACAAAAGATGGACATGTTATCTCATTCAATCAGAAAGCCATGGAGAATATGGGGAATGTTGATCAAGATTATAAAGGTAAATCTATTTATGAGCTTTTCCCTAAAGAAAATGCAGATGTTTACCTTGAAAGAATAAATAAAGCCACACAGTCTGATATGGCTGAGGGTTATGAAGATTATCTTTCTTTACCGTCAGGAGAAATGTGGTTCTATAGTACCTTTACGAAAATTTTGGATACTCATGGATTTGTGAAGGGGATTCAAATCATTTCTCAAGATATTTCAGAATTAAAGACCAAAGAGCGTGAAATTACTTATTTGAGTTATCATGACCAATTAACGGGGCTCTATAATCGTCGCTTTTATGATGAAGAGCTTCTTCGACTCAATACCGCAAGAAACTTACCTTTAACCATCGCTATGGGCGATGTAAATGGACTTAAGCTTGTTAATGATTCCTTTGGTCATAAAGTAGGGGATGAGCTATTGGTCAATGTTGCCAAGGCCATTAAAAAAGCATGTCGACAAGACGATATTATCGCTCGTTTAGGGGGAGATGAGTTCGCCATTATTTTTCCCAATACGACTGAAGAAGATGCAGGAAGAATTGTTCAAAGAATCATAGATCTAACAGCTTTAGAAAAAGTTGGTCCAGTAGAAACATCAATTTCCTTTGGTTATGAAACCATGACAAACTCTGAAGAAAATATAGAAGTCATCATCAAGAAAACTGAAGATCATATGTATCGTCACAAGCTTAATGAAAGTTCTAGTTTACGGAATAAAACGATCAATCTCATTATGCGAACTCTTTTCGAAAAGAATAATCGAGAAAGCAAACACTCAGAACGAGTAAGTCAAATATGTGTCCAAATCGCAACTGAAATGGGATTTGATAAAGATGCTATCAATCACATTAGAACAGTTGGGTTGATGCATGATATTGGGAAAATTGGTATCGATGAGAATGTTCTAAACAGTACATCTATTTTGACCAACGAAGAATGGAAAGAAATTAAAAGACATACAGAAATTGGTTATCGAATTTTGAACTCAGCGAGTGATTTTTCTGATATCGCTGAAGATGTTTATGCTCATCATGAAAGATGGGATGGAAAGGGTTATCCTCGAGGAATCAAAGAAGAAGCGATCTCTATCTTCGCTCGTATCATCGCTGTGGCAGATTCCTATGATGCGATGATCTCAGAGAGACCTTATAGAGCCTATCGAAAATCGATAAGTACCCATGAGGCACTTGATGAAATACGAAAAAATTCAGGGACTCAATTCGATCCACGTGTTGCCCGTGTGTTTGTAGAGAAGGTTATGTATGAACAATGGTAGGATCCATTGAGCTTTGTGGCCAAATGTCTCTATATTAAGTAAATTTAAATATGGTTGTAAAACAAGAGCTCTTAGCTCTTGTTTTTATTGATAGTCTGATCAGGAATAGACAATGACATAATCTACTTGCTGAGTACTTTTGTCACAAAGATTTCAACGATCTCAGGATCAAATTGAGTGCCTGAGTTACGCCATAGCTCAGCAATGGCTTGTTCCTTAGGTATCGTTTGATTGTAGGTTCTAACATCGGTC
>CAZXTB010000273.1:0-2114 GCA_964643535.1 uncultured Erysipelotrichaceae bacterium
TTGGTGTCTAAAATAGATACTTTAGCTCCCATACCCAAAGCCATAATGGCTGCGTTGGTTCCTACAGTGCCTCCTCCGACGATGACCACATACCCTTTATTGACTCCAGGTACGCCGCCCAATAAGACGCCTCTTCCCCCAAAAGGTTTTTCTAAATATTTCGCCGCTTCTTGAACAGATAAACGACCGGCTACTTCACTCATCGGTTTTAAAAGAGGTAAAGCTCCATTGACTTCGATGGTTTCATAAGCGATCCCAGTCACTTTTCTCTTCATGAGTTCTAAGGTCAGTTTTTCATTGGCTGCCAAATGAAGATACGTATACAGAATAAGGCCTTCTTTCATCAAAGGATATTCTGCTTCTAAAGGTTCTTTGACCTTGATGATCATATCTGATTTAGCCCATACATCTGTTGCTTTCTCGACGATCAACGCTCCTGCGTTTTTATAATCATCATCTGAAAAACCTGAACCTGAGCCAGCTTGAGTTTCGATCAACACAGTATGGCCCGCTTGTAGATAACTCTTCACATGCATTGGCACCAAACCAACACGATACTCCTGCGCTTTGATTTCTTTGACACATCCGATTTTCATACATTTCTCCTGTTGTTTAAAGACCCCTGGTCTATACTTCCGTTACGAATTCAACACATACTGCTTCTGGGACATAAAAGTCCTTGTTCAGTAAGGTTAGTTTTCCAGTGTTATGATCGATCGAAAAGACGACCGCATAATCACTGTCTTTATGCACGACGATGCAATATTTCCCATCAGGACTGAGATTAAAATCTCTAGGATGAATCCCTTCTGTCTTGATGTTTTGGATCATTTCAGCTTTTTTTCCACTCTCATCGAGTTTAAACACACTGATTGAATCATGGCCTCGATTAGAGACATAAACGAATTTTCCTTTTGGATCTATTCTAATGGCTGCGCCACTTTTTATGGTTTGCTCATTGATCGGTAAAGTACTAAGACTTTGAACTTGTCTTAAACCAAAACCATCATGAACCAAAATCAACAACTCACTACTAAGTTCCGCAAAGACATAAATGATGGGCTTTGTCGGATGAACGATTAAATGACGAGGCCCCTGTCCTTCTTTCGCAGAAAAGGTATATTTAGGATGAAGCATTAGGTATGGATCTACACTATAAGCAATGACTCGATTAAGCCCTAAATCACACACCAAGACTTCATCCAATTGTTTAAAGTATTTGATGTAGTGGGCATGAGATGAAGGTCCGTATTCGATCTTTTGAATGAGGCGAATGCCTTTTTTTGGAGTATAGGCATAACTGATGATGTTGCCTAGATGATAGTTGGCGGATAAGACCAGTTTTTTATCTTTGACATAATCGACAAAACATGGCGTCGAACCATCTTGAAGTACTTCATTGATAAAAACACCATCTTCATAGCAAGCAATTCCACCTTGTTTATCTTTTTGACTTACAGCGAATAAGGTATGATCTTGTTTAGCGAAATACGTTGGATTCATTAAAGGAAATTTTAAGACCAAGTCACTGAGGAGTCCTTGGTTAAACGAAGCGGTATATATGCCTTCACTATCACGTTTTGTATACGTTCCAAAAATGATTTTCATGAGATCTCCTGTGTAGTTCTATTATAGCAAAGAAAAAGCGGGTTTAACCCCGCTTTATACTTTAGCTCTTTTTGTTTTAATGGCAGCGTGTGCAGCAGCAAGACGTGCTATTGGAACTCTGAAAGGTGAGCAAGACACATAGGATAATCCCACTCTATGACAGAATTCAACGGAACTTGGATCTCCTCCATGTTCACCACAAATACCTAACTTAATGTCAGGACGAGTTTGTTTGCCTAATCTGCAAGCCATTTCGACCAATTTGCCGACGCCGTTTTGATCCAAACGGGCAAATGGATCCTGTTCAAAGATTTTCTTATCGTAGTAATGATTGAGGAAAGCCCCAGCATCATCTCTAGAGAAACCAAAAGTCATCTGAGTAAGATCATTGGTTCCAAAGGAGAAGAATTCAGCTTCAGTGGCGATTTCATCGGCCAATAAAGCAGCTCTTGGGATTTCGATCATGGTTCCTACCATGTATTCTAATTTCATGCCGCTCTTCGCGA
>CAZXTB010000274.1:0-2108 GCA_964643535.1 uncultured Erysipelotrichaceae bacterium
GTGATGTGAGGGCGACAACCGAGATGATGGCAGGCGCACCAGAAGACATCAAGTTATCGAACCAGTACTGGAACCGATGTTTGAATGTGAACTTGATTGCCATTTTCCCTCGCTCTGGTAAATCTAAATAATAATGTTTGGTTTTATTTTAGGTTTTTCGTATTAAGCATTGTTGTAATCTCGGCGTGCTTTGTCTATGTCGATCGATCTGGCATATGCATCAAATTTCTGTTTGAGCGACGAGATCTCGTTGTCCAACTGTGATTTTCTTGACATGGCGAAAAAGCCAAGTTGTTGTCGCTCTTTCTGAAGTTGGGTAATCTGAGACTCTAACTCGTTTTGTTTCGCTTCGAGTTGCGATTGCTTCTCATCAAGAATGGATTTTAACCATTTTTTCTTTGCTGCTTTTGCTTCAGCTTTTTTCTTTTCTTCAACCACGTGTGCTTGATACTCCTTAGGGTGCTCATCCCAATATTTTTGCTGTTTCATGGCTGTGAGCATATTTACTCTTGTTTTTTCTGCTTCTTTTTCAGCTTTGGTTACTTGATCCATGTGTGTGAATTGTATTTCCATGAAAGCCATAGATTTTGTAGCTTGATTAACGACATCGGGCATGTTGTAATCGATCTCATATCTAGGTTCTACTTCCGGTGGAATTGATATTCTATCAATTACGTTCTTCTCAATATTCCAATATCCTGGGTCGGATAGTCGAATATCTACAATTAACTTATCCGCTAGTTCGAAATATTTACGTTTTTCTTCCTTCGAAAACCCCCACAAATATACTTCAATGTTTTCTTTGTCTTTATAATATAACAAGGGCCAGCAAACATTGGAACATTGGTTAACAATTTCCTTTTTCAGATTTATGATATTTTCAAGATTAATTGGTAAATCACCCTTAGTAACAATATTTAAGACTTCTTGGAGATTCGCAACGGACGATACATATAACGATCTGATTTTTTCCATGGTTTTATCATCAACTATCCAATGGAAATTCATTTTACTTTTCTTTTCACTTACCTGAGTCATGTATAACTGATTCACTTCGAAGAAAGTCGAAGCAAATATATCAAATACTTCAGTTTTGGAGTTTTCGGGTAATTTACCACTTACTGCTAAGTCATTTACAGTTCTAATAGCCAACAACAACTCATTTATGCGAGGTTTGTCATAAGTGGACAACATTCCCGCCGCGTAACCTTTGTTTAATATAGCTAAATAATTGTTAGGATTAACTTCCAAAACCTTCGAGAAAAAATTCTCTGCTTCCTCATAATTTCCCGCTCGGTTAGCATTCTGTCCCAACTTCATCCAGTTATCTACCATGTGGCTGTTATCTAACCTCACAGTTGACATGTAGGATTGGATTAATATCTTGTTTCCACAATACATACAAAAGCCAATCGATTTTTCATCATCAACTTGAATATCCCCTGAACAGGATGGGCATCTCATAGAAACTATTGGCATACATACCTCCGTGGAATTGATATCTTCTTAATTATATATTTAAAATATTTATTTAATAATTATTAAGAGTTGTTATACTTGCGGAACAATCTTGACTATAATAATTACTAGGAATTCTTTCAATTGCCTATGATCGCTAAACTAAAAAGCAAACATGAATAGTAAAGAATGGTCATGAGAAAAATTAACTAATTTGAGGTGTGTAATTTCGGGATGGCGTTCACATTCGGGAAAATGTCAAGGTGTTCACGGGCCTTTGCCTAAGTGAGTACGGTTAATAATTATGACCGACCATCCAAAAATCCATCAGGCTTTTCAGGCAGATCCTCGAATATAATTTAACTTAAATAAATCAGGCCCTCACGGGCGACAGTCAGAATGAGGTGGTGGAAGGTTGAAGCGACCAGGAAAGTAAATGATGGGGTAACAAACTGGTAAATATGGTGAACAAGGAGAAAAAATGGAACTGATCATACCTGAGGGAACGACTAAGATAGAACACCATAAATATTTTGGCCGTGGTGACATTACATGTATTAAATATCCATCTACTTTGGAGTCGATCGATTTCGAAGCCTTCAACGGTTGCACCGGCCTGACCGAGATACATCTGCCGGATTCCCTGACCA
>CAZXTB010000275.1:0-1126 GCA_964643535.1 uncultured Erysipelotrichaceae bacterium
GATCTACTTTTTAGAAAAGCTCAAAAAGTAAGACGATTGATTGTAGAGGATGTTAAGAAGGCACTTAGGGATGTGGATTGTTTGATTGCGCCTGCCAGTGGTAATGGGGCTCCGTTGATCGAAGATTCTCAAATCGATCAGTTGTCTTCTGAGTATTTGGTGGCGGAGAATTTTATGGCTTTAGGAAACTTCTCGGGTTATCCAAGTATGACCTTGCCTTTTGGATTTGATGGGGTCTTACCTTTAGGGGTCAATTTGACTTGTCGTCCATTTGAAGAGGGCTTGATGTTGAATTGTGCGAAAGGCATAGAAGACTTGACTGGACTCAAGGATCTGATCTGTGAGGTAAAACCATGAATTATGAAACAGTCATAGGGATAGAGATCCATTGTGAACTTAAAACGAAGTCAAAGATGTTTTCTGGAGCTCCTGTTAGTTATGGTGCTCAACCCAATACCTGTGTCAATGAGATCGATTTAGGTCATCCTGGAACCTTACCTTCACTCAATAAAGAAGCAGTACGTAAGGCACTACAAGCCTGTATGGCACTTAATCTACAGATCGATCCTTTGATTCGTTTTGATCGTAAGAACTACTATTATGCGGATTTACCTAAAGGATTTCAGATCACTCAACAGTTTCATCCGATCGGATCTAGTGGATTCATCGATCTAGAGACAACAGAGGGACCTTTAAGAGTCAGAATCAATCGACTTCATATGGAAGAAGATACCGCCAAACAATATCACGTTGAGGAAGAATCCTGGATTGATTTCAATCGAGCAGGAACACCTTTAGTGGAAATCGTATCTGAAGCCGACATGCGTTCAGCTTCTCAAGCCATGGCTTATGTCGATAAACTCAGAAACATCTTAATGTATCTTGACGTAACTGATGGGAAGATGGAAGAAGGCTCTTTACGCTGTGACATCAACATCTCACTTAGACCAGTAGGCACAGAAGCTTTTGGGACCAAGACAGAAATCAAAAACATCAACTCGATCTCCAACATCGAAAAAGCCGTCTCCTCAGAAATCATTCGTCAAAAAGCGCTTTTAGAAGCCGGAGAAGAAGTTCAACAAGCCACCCGTCGCTATGACGATGTCGCAAAAGACACCGTCATGAT
>CAZXTB010000275.1:1136-2093 GCA_964643535.1 uncultured Erysipelotrichaceae bacterium
TTTAAAAGAAGGTTCAGTGGATTATAAATACTTCCCTGAACCCAATATTCCTCCCATTCTTTTGTCTCAAGCTTGGATCGATGAGATCAGACAATCCTTGCCTGAACTTCCAGAAGCACGTTCTCTTCGTTATAGAAACTTAGGACTAAGCGACTATGACATTAAACAACTCGTTCAAAATAAAGCCTTATCTGATTTCTTCGATGAATTGATTCCTTCGATTAAAAATGTTAAACTGGCTGCCAATTGGTGTTGTGGAGACATCTTAAGTGCTCTCAGTCAAAAACAATTGGAAGAAAAGAATTATCAACTTAAGATCTCAGAATTAAGAGCTATGATCAATGCCTTGCATGATCAAGCCATCTCCTCAAAACAAGCCAAAGACATCTTTCCTCATCTATTAAAAGGAGAGAACTATGCCTCTGTTGTCGATGAACTCAAGATCGTTATGGTTTCTGATGATTCCAGTTTACTTAAACTGGTAGAAGAAACCCTCAACGAGAACCCTCAATCGATCTTAGATTATCATGGAGGAAAAGATCGTGCTTTAGGTTTCCTAGTCGGTCAATTGATGAAGAAATCCAAAGGACAAGCCAATCCTGCCATAAGCAACCAGCTCCTTAAAACGGAATTGGATAAACGAAAACCCTAAAGTGAGGTATAATAAAGACATCCTATGAAAATAAACACACCAAAAACAAACAAACCCAAACGTAAAATCAGCTTAGGCGGCCGGGTCCTCCTCCTCAGTCTAGCTGTTGTCTTCGTCTTTGGATCCATCTTTGCGTTCATTATGTTTGATGCGCTGAGTGCGAAAGGAACGACCATAGAAGGCAATCGTTTTCAACTGGAACTCAATCCTAGAATCGAAAAAGTAAAAATAACAGAAATCAAAACTGCTTTAGACGCACAAACAAGTACCGTTAAAAGCACCATTAATTTAAGATCAGCCACCTT
>CAZXTB010000276.1:0-2086 GCA_964643535.1 uncultured Erysipelotrichaceae bacterium
ATACTGATCTTGTAGAAAAGGAATGGTTGATGAAAATTCCTGACAGTAATCTTTGAAGCCGTTTGAGAGAGGACTCAAAGTCCCGTAATCCGCGTTAAGGAATAAGCTGCACGTAAGTGAAGCAGGATGGTACCGCGTTTAAAACGTTCCTGTAGGGACGTTTTTTTATTGAAAGGAGTATTTTATGAAATACCGCACAGGCAGTGAAGTTAGACAACTTTTTTTGGATTATTTCAAATCAAAAGGACACATGATTGAACCAGGAGCCCCTTTGGTTCCTGTTAATGATCCTACTTTATTGTGGATCAATTCAGGCGTAGCCGCCTTAAAGCGTTATTTTGATGGCTCCGTTAAACCACAAAACAATCGTATAACCAATGCCCAAAAATCCATTAGAACCAATGACATTGAAAATGTAGGTAGGACCAGTCGCCATCATACCTTCTTTGAGATGTTGGGAAACTTCTCCATTGGGGATTATTTTAAAGAAGATGCCCTGAAATTCGCTTGGGAATTTTTAACGAGTCCTGATTATATTGGGATGGAAAAAGATCGTATGTATGTAACGGTACACCCCACAGATGCTGAAGCGTATCGTTTATGGGTCGAAGTGATCGGTTTAGATCCTTCTCGTATCTTAAAATCTGAAGAAAATTATTGGCAGATCGGAGAAGGACCTTGTGGACCTAACTCTGAAATCTATTTTGATCGTGGTCCTGCCTTTGATCCACAAAACATCGGAGAAGAACTTTTCTTTAAAGAACTCAACAATGATCGATACATCGAAATCTGGAATGTTGTTTTTAGTCAATATGATGGGAAAGAAGGGGTAGAAAGAGCCCTGTATAAAGAATTGCCTCAGAAAAACATCGATACAGGCATGGGTCTAGAAAGATTAGTTTGTATCGTTCAAAACGGAGAAACCAATTTCGACACCGATCTGTTTATGTCGGTTATAAAAGCGGTTGAGAAGGTTGCTAAAGTACCATATTCAGGTGAAAACAAGATGGCATACCGTGTCATCGCCGATCATATTCGTACAGTAACGTTCGCTTTGGCGGATGGGGCTTTGTTTTCAAATGAAGGAAGAGGCTATGTCTTAAGAAGACTTTTAAGAAGAGCTGTTCGTTATGGGATCAAACTAGGAATCACAGCTTCATTTATGAATGAATTGGTTCCTGTCGTTGCGGAGATGATGAAGGATTATTATCCTTATGTAGGCGAGAAAGTACCTTTGATCAGTAAATTGGTCAAAGCTGAAGAAGAACGCTTCCATAAGACCCTAAATGCAGGTGAACAGTTACTCATCGATGAGCTTACTCACGCTGATGGTAAGCTTTTAAGTGGAAAGACGGTCTTTAAGCTCTATGATACTTTTGGTTTTCCAGTAGAACTCACTCAAGAGATCGCTCAAGAAAAGGGTTATGACATCGATATGATTGGCTTTAAGAGCGAGATGGAAATTCAACGCAATCGGGCTAGAAATGCCCGTGAAGACGTAGAATCCATGAGTTCTCAGTCGATCGATCTGATGAATTTTAAAGAAACTTCTGAATTTATCGGCTACGATGTGTATTCAACAGAGTCTACGGTATTGGCTTGTTTTAAAGGCGGTAAACGAGTAGCTTCCTTAGATGATGAGGGAGAGATCATCGTCGATGTGACCCCATTCTATGCAGAAATGGGTGGTCAAGTTGCGGATACAGGTAAACTGGATTTTGAGAATGGAGAAGCGGATGTCTTAGATGTGCAAAGAGCTCCTCAAAAACAACATCTTCATACCATCAAGATCGCTTATGGGGAACTCAAAGAAGGCGATAGCGTGATCTTAAGCATCGATCTGCCTCGTCGTCAACGCATCATCGCCAATCATTCCTCAGCTCACTTGGTTCAAACCGCTTTAAAAGAAATCGTTGGAAATCATATTCATCAAGCAGGGTCTTATGTCGCTGAAGACTACATGCGCTTTGATTTTACTCATTTTGAGAAAGTCAGTGAGGTTCAGTTGAAAGCCATCGAACTAATGGTTAATCGATTTATCTTTGAGAAACATCCTGTACGTTTTGATTTGATGGACATCGAAGTT
>CAZXTB010000277.1:0-2075 GCA_964643535.1 uncultured Erysipelotrichaceae bacterium
CTAACGAAGGCATTTATGCCTAAAGCCAGGAGTTCTGCTTCTGTGCTAAAACCCCAAGTAACGGCCTTCATCGGCATATGAATCAATAAGGCACTCTCATAATCGGCTTTAGAATCCCCTATCATTAAGACCTCATCTATGGATAGTTTCATCGCTCTACAGGCTTCCAATAAACCTTGGGGATCAGGTTTTCTAAGATGAGACTCATTTTCCCCATAGATCAAATCAAATGGATGATTAGGAAAGCGAGATGAGATCAATTGTTCAACGAAGCTTTGAACTTTATTCGAGACCACACACGCACGTATATCACGCTTTACCAGTTCGTCTAAGAGCTCATTGATTCCTTCATAGGCACTTGACTCATCCATAAAAAAAGTGGCGTAAAAGGCTTTAAAACGCTCTACGGCACTTGGGATCTCTATAGGATCTAAAGCGGGTAAACTTTTCGTAATGGTCACCACAAAACCATTGCCTATGTTGTTTCTTACTTGTGCTTGAGATAAGCTTGGTTGTTTATAAAACTCAGCGGTCTTATTGATGGCTGTGGTTAAATCCCCTAGTGTATCCAATAGGGTTCCGTCTAAATCGAAGATGATTCCTTTAATCGTTTTTGAAGACATAGTAGTCCAGACTCAGTGTTCCATATTGAAAGAGATGACTCAATAAACGCACACTGCCTTTGACATCCATTGTACCATAGACACTAAATATCCCCGCAAAATGTTCAGGACGAGGAACTGCCAAACGGGCATCTTGATGAGACTTATAGTCGAGTAAAGCCGTGGTATCTTTGTTTTGGAGCGCTTGATCTAAATAGGTCCAAAATCGTAAAGCTCTGGGTTCAGGTTTTTCCCCATATCCCAACCATCCTAAGTTATGAACCAAACCTCCTGAAAAGATAAAGGCTGTCTCATCGTTTAATTCTGTCAATGCTTTCCCAATCTTCATCAAATGAGCTGGTTCATCAAAAGGCGAAATCGACATCAAGACCACACTTAAGGTGCTTTCTGGATCGATCAGTTTTAGTAAGGTCCACGCCCCATGATCCAAAGGACGATTGTCGATGGCTTGAGCTTTTAGGTTTGCCTTGTCTAATAACTCAAGAACCTGATGCGCTAAGACAGGATTCCCTTTCGTAGGCATCTTGACTTGATAAAGCTCATCAGGAAAGCCTCCAAAATCATACATCGTCTCATAGCTCAATGAACTGGCTACTTTGATCACTTCTGATTCAAAATGAGCCGACATGATCACCAATTGGGTGATTTCCGGATTATCTTTTTTAAAGTTTTTAAGCGCTAAAGTAAAAGCATTGTCTTCTAGATAGATCGTAGGGGCCCCATGGGCCATAAAGAATGATTTTTTCATAGTGTCCTCGTGGGTATAGTATAGTAGACGTGAAACTTTTTTCAAAGGAAATGACCGAAGCCAATGCTTATGGTAAACTATTGTCTGGAGAACAAGCACATGGACACAAGCAAGATCAAAATGGTCGTATTCGACATCGACGGAACCCTCATCGCAGAACGCGAGAATAAAATCCAAGCTTCAGCCGTCGTAGGCATTCATGCCTTACATGACAAAGGCATCAAAGTTTTGGTGGCGACAGGACGAGCTCCTTATTTCATAAAACCTCATGTTTTTGAAGTCATCGACAGTGATTATTATGTGACCATCAACGGTCAATGCGTCATGAATCGCCAACACGAGATCATTTCTCGCCATGACCTAAATAAGGCTGATATCCTCCAACTCTTGACCTTATGTCAAAAGGAAAACATCGCTTTGGGTTGTAAGTGCTCTAATCAGATCGTCGTCTTACATGACTATGATCGCTTCGTTGAATTCTATGGCCATGGGGAACAACCCAATGGACGTTTCTTAGATGCGACCAACTCGATCGACATTCTCGATAAAGATATGGCCATGGGATTATTTCTTGTCGGTGATGTTCAAAAGATCATCGATCATAAAGCAGATTTTCCTCAATGGACTTTCTCAAGAGCCTTTACATGGGGGCTGGATATCTTTGATAAAGACATACATAAATCAAGAGGCATCGAAGATGTCTT
>CAZXTB010000278.1:0-323 GCA_964643535.1 uncultured Erysipelotrichaceae bacterium
ACGAGGTCTCAACAAAGGAATCGCTTGACGCTGCATGTTGGCACCCATCAAAGCACGAGAAGCATCATCGTTTTCTAAGAAAGGAATACAAGCTGTCGCAACGGAGACGATCTGTTTAGGAGAAACGTCAGCCAATTCGACTTGATCTTTTAAGACTTTTATATGATCGCCTTTATAACGAACGACGACTTCATCATGAGCTAATTTCCCATCGACGACTTCATTCGCCTGAGCGATGTTGTAATCCATTTCATCATCGGAGGATAGATAAATGACTTCATTAGAAACCGTACCGTCTTTTAAAACCTTACGATAAGGTGTTT
>CAZXTB010000278.1:378-2074 GCA_964643535.1 uncultured Erysipelotrichaceae bacterium
CCTTCAGGGGTCTCAATAGGACAGATACGACCATAATGGGACGCATGAACGTCACGGACTTCAAATCCAGCACGTTCTCTGGTTAAACCACCAGGACCTAAAGCAGAAATACGACGTTTATTGGTCAACTCAGCCAATGGGTTGGTTTGATCCATAAATTGGGAGAGCTGAGAAGAAGAGAAGAATTCTTTAATGGCCGCAGTCAAAGGACGAATGTTGGTCAAAGTCTTAGGTGTTAATCCACCTAAGTCCGCATTGATGGACATTCTTTCTTTAACGACACGTTCCATTCTAGATAGACCAATACGGAATTGATTTTGGATCAATTCGCCTACGGTACGGATTCTACGATTGCCCAATTGGTCAATATCGTCTGTTTCTCCGACACCGGTATGTAGATTTAGAAGATAGTCATAAGAAGCGATCATATCGCTCATCGTAACGGTCTTCTTGGTTAGTAAAGGATCTGTACCGATGATCTTGATGATGTCATCGGATTCTTTAGCTTTGACATAGACTTGTTGAACAGCTGTTCCTACCAACCAACATTCTGCATTCTCATCACCGATTTCGGTTTTAAGATCGCGTTCTTTATCGATGGATAGAACCATACGGTCCTTAGAAGGTTCAAAAGCTGGTACTAAGATTTCTTCGTTGGTGGTGACATCTTTACCGTTAAGTAAGATACGTCCAATAACGAATAGACGTTGTCCATAAGACATAACACTGTTGAAGTTGGCTTTGTTTAAAGGAAGTTTACGTGCGATGAGGCCTTCAAATACGGAGACTGTATCGACTAGGGTTTCTAAAGTGACCGCATCTTCAGCGGTAATGACCATCCCTTTATCAAGTTTAAAGTCGTTGTGTTCAACACCGATGGCTAAAATACGACCTACCAAGGCATCTCTATCAGCAGTTTTGACTGCACTGGCTTCTGGGAATGAGAAATAAGGATTAAACGGGAAAGCCTGCATATAAAGACCCTTGTTTAAAACATTCAACAAGATGGCTTTTTCTTCACGATCGACAAAGGTATCTGCCTTTAATACGACATTACCTAAAGTATCCTTCACATCCATCGCAAGTTTATTCCCAACCATACGATCGACGACACTCAGCTTTTTGCCTAGTTTATAACGTCCAGCTTTGGTTAAGTCATATCTACGATTATCGAAGAACTTAGACTTCATCAAATTCTTAGCGCCTTCTTCAGTTGCGATTTCATCAGCACGTTGATTGTTGTAGATGTCATACAAGGCTTCACGCGTTGTTCTGACTTTGTCTGACAACAAGGTATTGATCATATCTGGGTATTCCCCAAAGAACGACGTAAACATCAACAGGTAATGGTTGATGAATTCACGCTCATCGCCGAAGATATCTTGACGATTGGTGTTATATCCTAAAGCACTTAAGAAAGTTCTAAAGGCGGTTGTATCATAAGCATCTTCTGCTTTTTCGGTATCGAAAGAGAAGCCGATGGCTTTAAAAAGAATCGAAGACAAGATCTTACGTTTACGATCGATCGAAACGTTGATCTGGAAGTCTGAATCCGCAAAATTGTTTTCTGCAGCGTTGGCTTTAGAAGCCGCGGTGGTCTTTTTAACTGCAGACATGAATTCCAACCAAGTACCTCTGGATGGGATTAATTCAGAATTGTATTTATCCTGTTGATTGCCGACTTTATCTTTTAAGG
>CAZXTB010000279.1:0-2071 GCA_964643535.1 uncultured Erysipelotrichaceae bacterium
GTTTTTTCTCACCGTTCAGGTGAAACAGAAGATACCACAATCTCGGATATCGCTGTAGCCTTCAATGCGGGTCAAATCAAGACCGGTTCTATGAGCCGTACCGACAGAGTCGCAAAATACAATCAGTTACTTAGAATTGAAGATGAACTGGGAACTGTTGCTTTATTCCCAGGCAAAGATTGCTTCTACAACGTTAAGTAAGTTATTAAGATCCCTGTTTACAGGGATCTTTTTTTAGGCATCGTAAAAGAAAGCAAAAACAAGCAGTGGTATAGTTGAAACAGGAGAAACCCATGAACAAAATCTATTTAAATATACCTGTTACTGATCTTAATCGATCGATTGCTTTCTATACGGCCTTAGGCTTTGAACTCATTGAAGCTTTTCATGATGAACATTCTGCGGGTCTTACTTTAGGATCCATCACCTTGATGATCCTTGAGCACGCAAGATTTAGTGATTTTACGAAGAAACACATCGTTGATGCGCACAAGGAAGTTCAAGCTATTTTCTCGTTTAGCATGGATTCGCGAGTTGAGGTCGATCTGATCACCAATAAAGCATTGTCTTTAGGTGCTGTAGAACCAAGTCCAGTCGAAGATCTACCTTATATGTATGGGCGTAGTTTTAGTGATCCTGATGGACATATGTGGGGCCCATTTTATTATGATGAAAACATCGCATCATTGAATTAAGTCAAACTTGTAAAAGAGAATTGTATGGTTTATAATGGTTAAGCACTATTAAGGAGTTAACATGACGACTTTTGTAAAAATTCTTACCCAACTATTAGATGTTATCCTGATGTTGGTTGCTGTATCCTTGATTCTTCTTTCTTTACTTCAAAGTGGGAAATCAGATGGGATCAGTAGCGCATTCTCAGGAAGCGGTGGATTGAATCTATTTGCGAACGTAAAAGAACGAGGCGCTGAGAAGTTTATCTCAAGGACGACCTTAGTACTTGGTATCGCTTTCTTTATCTTGGTTATCGTTGTACAAATCATCTAAAAGACCGCAAGGTCTTTTTGCTTCTAAGGGGGACACATGATCTCACAAAATGAATTTCTAGAATTGATTCAGAATCAAAACAAGCCTTATACTGCTCAAGAATGGGCCAATAAACTTAACCTACAATTCTCTAATGATATGCATGGTTTTTTAATGATGATTCATCAAATGGAAGACGAAGCCATTATAACCTTTACGAATAAACAGAAGATCGTATTGATCGAAGATGCGGATTTTATAAAAGGCATCTTATCGGTGAATCCAAAAGGCTATGGTTTTGTGGATAATGAGGATCAACATGTCTATGTCCATGAGGATAAATTTCATACGGCCATGCATGGAGATGAAGTCTTAGTCAAAGTAAAAGAGCTCAATGATGGCTCTACAATGGGTGAAATCAAAAAGATCCTTAAACGAAACCTAAGTCAATTGGTGGTTGTTTATCATCGTGGGAAACTTGTTCCTAAGGATAGAAGAATACTAGTTCCTGTGGTATTAGAAGAGGCTCATCTTTTTGGGGAAGGTCAATTAATCTTATTGGATGTGCTTACGGTTGGGGATGTTTTAAAAACAAAAATAAATAAGGTCTTAGGTCATGAGAATGATCCTGGGGCAGATATCTTAGGGATCTTACTTACGCATCGCATCCCTTTAGAATTTCCTGAGTCGGTTCATAAAGCCATGGATAAGATGATTTTAAAAGTAACACCAGAAGGCAGAGTTGATTATCGAAATGAATCCGTGATTACGATCGATGGGGAAGATGCGAAGGATTTCGATGATGCGATCCATATCACCACCAACGCTTCATCTACGACCTTGTATGTGCATATCGCGGATGTGAGTCATTATGTCACGATGAATAGTCCCATTGATCTAGAGGCTCAGAATCGAACCACCTCGGTCTATGTGGTAGATCGAGTCGTTCCGATGTTGCCTTTTGAATTATCCAATGGGTTGTGTTCACTGATGGAAGGCGAGGATCGTTTGACCTTGACGTGTAAGATGAACATCGATGAGCTGGGAAATGTCTCAGATTATGATATCCATCCTTCTGTGATCC
>CAZXTB010000280.1:0-2055 GCA_964643535.1 uncultured Erysipelotrichaceae bacterium
GCCCTGTGGGCTGAATTTAACCGCGTTATCAAGCACAATCATCAGCATCTGTCTTAACCTTTGATGATCTGCTTCTATGCGCCAGAGGCCTTCTTGAGTCTCACAGGAGAGTTTAAGGGCTTTGGATTCTAGTAGAGGTTGAGTAGATCTACAGGTATCTGAGAGTAGATCATGGAGCTCTATAGGATGCTTCTCAAAGGTAAAGTCAGGATCTTCTAGCTTACTTAATTCTAGGAGATCTTTGATTAGTCTTTGCATGCCTACGGTTTCAGTAATGATCTGTTCACTGATGCCTGCTGTATCTTCATAAAGCCCATCTTTTACCCCTTCCGCAAGACCTCTTATGATGGTCACTGGGGTCCTTAATTCATGGGTAATATCAGAGATGAAGTTTTGTCTCATCTTTTCTAGATTATCAGATTGTGTTTTCGCTTTAGAAAGACGAAGCGATAAGATATTAAGATTATCAGTAAGTTGGCCCAATTCATCATTGGAACTCTTTTTTAGTGTAAGGTCATAGTTTCCTGAAGCTAAGGTATCTATCGCTTGATTGGCAGCTTGAACAGGCTTAATGAAATGACGAGATAAGAAGTAACCCATCAGTGAGGCGATCATGAGTCCAATTAAGGTCGCAATGATCATCAGTTTAACCCCATCATAGCCAATCGATGAGATCGCATTTTGAGAAGCAGATACAAACAAGCCTCCTATGACGACAGATCCATTCATAATCGGAGATCCTATGGTTAAGGTATCTTGATTAAAGACCCCTCTTACACTGTCTGAGGTAATCTGTTGACCCGCTAGAACTTGATCGATGTAGGTACGAGTGGTGGTCTGTAGTTTAGAATAGTCTTTCATCATACCCATTCCCATCGAGGTCTTTGTGAGCTTGGTTATGACTCCAGCGTCACTAACGACCCAGACTTGGACATCTTCTAAAGACAAGGAGGCCAATAGACCAGTGATTTCTGCTTCAGTAAGATTCATGGTTCCTTTGGTTTCGATTAAGTTGACGATCATTTCTGATTCATGGATCAAAGAAGCTTTGATGGTAGACTTGGTTTGACTTTGATAGGAGACACTAAAAACTACCCCAATGATGATGGCGAAAGATAGGATGACTAAGATAAAATAGGCGACGAGTTTACGAGTAATGCCTGAACTCATGGTTTTGTTTCCGTTTCTAGTTTATAGCCTACTCCCCATACGGTCTTTAAGGACCACTTAGGATGATCGATCTCATCGACTTTAGATCTTAAGCGGGTCATATGAGAATCGACTGTACGAGAGTCTCCATAATAGCTATAGCCCCAGCATTGATCCAAGAGGTTTTCTCTTGAGAAAGCTCGATTGGGATTATTGGCTAAGGTATATAAAAGCTCGATTTCTTTTTTGGTTAAGAGGAGTTCTTGTTTATCGATGAAGACCCTATAAGCATCTAGATCGATCTCAAGATTATCGACGGTGATCTGTTTCTTATCACTGACTTTCCCATCAAGACGTCTCATAATGGCTTTGATTCTAGCCATGACTTCTTGAGGTGAGAAAGGTTTTACGATATAGTCATCAGCCCCAATGTCTAGACCCATGATTCTTTCATAGTCTTCACCTTTAGCTGTGATCATAATAATAGGAATATTGTTTGTGGTTCTTATTTGACGACAGACTTGAAAACCATCCATCTTAGGCATCATCACATCCAATAGAATCATATCGAAGTTATCTTTTTCAACCTTACTTAACACATCAAAACCATCGATAGCAATGGTTACGTTATAGCCTTCTTTCTTAGCATAAGTAGCGAGAATAGAAGTAATCTGAGGGTTATCATCTGCGATAAGTAAGTTCATAGGTTCACCTTATAACACCATTATAAAAGGAAGATGTGTCGAAAGTGTTAAAAATGATAAAAGAAGGAAAGAAATGACGTACAGCCATATTAGGATTGCTATGATTTATATACTTCGCATACATACATTTTGATTTCCATTATTAACCATCATATAGAAATATATAAATCATTACCCGCTGATTTGTTGTTTACAGTTTATA
>CAZXTB010000281.1:0-2016 GCA_964643535.1 uncultured Erysipelotrichaceae bacterium
TTGGAATACTTAAAGTAGGTGTCATATTTGATTTCATTATACCATGAGGACTTCTATCTTAGATTTACTCAAAATTGATTTGTCATAAGCGATCTCTGATATAAACAATGATATTATCCAATCCCTTAATCAAAAAGTAAAATCATAGTTTAGGCTTCACAAAAACCGAATGGTTCACATCTGAAAGATCTTTTCGATAATGATAACCATCATAAGTAAAATCCTGTATATCACTGACTTCTTTTACCTGATTAAGAATCATAAAATTCAGGAGTTGACCTCGCGCCTTTTTAGCATTGGCACTTATAATTTTAGGTTTAGAGTGGATCATTTCTAAGAAAACAACGTGGTGAATTTTATGCTCAAGAGATTTTATCAAGGTTCCAAACTCATTGGAGGATAAATCGAAAATAAGATCTTCATTGAGTAGACCCTGAGTAATCTTAGTTGACCACAAGTTCTTAAGACTTAAGCTTTCTAAAGTCATGGTGAAATCCAATCGATAAGGCCATATGAGATTTTGGGGATGCAATAAACCATACATCGCAGATAAGATTCTCACATGTTCATTGAAGTAAGTCCATTGTTGTTCATTATAGTGTTCTATTTCTAGTTGTTTAAAGGCAAGTCCTTGATAGCACCTTATTGCGGGTAATTGACTTGAACTTAGAGGATCAAAATGTTGATAAAGATCGTAAGCTTCATCAGCTTTCTCCCCTTTAAGATGCATCAACTGACTTAGCTGATGTTTTGAAAGCTTAGAAAGCCTATTGAAAATCTCCAAAGTAAAAGCAGAATCAAGCAACTGAGGAGTTTCATAACTTGGTTTTATAGACAACTTATTTTGTGTCTTGCTAGGAGAAAGGATGATTTTCACAGAAAACATTCACCCCTATACAATTTCTTTATCAAAGATTGATATTTTATGAGAAAGCAATAAACTCAAGATTTTTAAGATTTTCGATAAAGAATAATGGTTTTGTAGGGCGATTTTTAAGAAACGAAAGCCATTAAGTTTTAGCCATTTCACTTGGTCCTTTGGTAAAACGGAGTTGATAAAATCATGATATCGTATGAAAGAGTCTACTCGATCAAATATGAAATCTGATTGGGTTCTTTCGGTAACCGAATCTGGAGAGTAATTAATTTGATAAATTGACGCTTGAGTTACATAAAAAGAATCACAGTAAGCAGCACAATGTGCTGAAAAATTCAGATCATTGGCAACCATAATCTCATCAAACTGAATGTGATGACGCTCTATGAAAGACCTTTTATACATTTTAGACCAAACTTCTGCAAAACGATACAACAAGATCACTTTGTTTTTTACACTGGGATCGTTTAAATAATCATCAACGCGTTTAGCGTCCTTTAAATGTCGTTGAATGGGGGTTGAATGATACCGATCAACACTTTGTGGTTTAAAAATCAACATGGATTCTTCACGTTGACCATATTCGAAAATCAATGACCAAGCGTGAGGCAAGAAAACATCATCGTCATCCGCAAAAAGAATCCATTCACCTTTAGCCATTTTAAGGCCCATATTACGACAAGCACCCGCACCTTTATGATGACTCTCATTGATATAGAATTTAAGATTTGGATGATTTAGTTGTTGTTGAAGGTCATGATACTCACTCAGGAATTTTTGTGATCGATCATCAACCACAATAATCTCAATTCTAGGATCACAGGGTACGCTCAACAATAAAGTCTTCAATTCAATAGGGGATTCAAAATGAGAAATAATCAATGAATAAAGTAAATCTTTTTGAATCATAGACATCGGGTTACCTCGTATAATCTTGCTGCTAAAATGATAGGATCATCTGTATTTCGAATCATTGTTTCACGATCATCATCAAGATATACATCCAACTGTGTCTTCAACCATCGATCCATATTCCCGTTTTCTTGTAAAGTCATAATAGCAAACGCCATTTCTATACCTGTTGGATTATAAGCCCAACGATAATCATTTCGATCTTCTCCTAAACCATAAGGAAAACG
>CAZXTB010000282.1:0-1998 GCA_964643535.1 uncultured Erysipelotrichaceae bacterium
ATCATCATCGTATCGGTTTTTTTACTTTTTAGTTTGGTTTGGGTTAATCTCTATGCCCTTCAAATTACTAAAAATGAAGAGTATCAACAAAAATTGCTTGATTTTACCAAGAGCTACATTGGAATACCTTCTCAAAGAGGTGTAATTTATGATCGTAATGGAGAAATCTTGGTTAGTAACACAGAGCGATTATCCATTGTGTATTATCCACCTGCAGATATTTCATCAAAACAAGAATGGGATATGGCCATCCACTTCGTCGAACATTTTACCATCGATAATACCAGTCTTTATCCTCGTGATCTAAAGGATCTTTATATCATGAGATTTCCTGATCAGGTAAGTGCGAAGATAACAGATGAAGAATGGGATCTATATTATGCTGATCAGTTATCGGATTCAGATATTTATCAACTAAAACTAGCTAGAATCACAGAAGCTGAGTATCTTTCTTTTGACGATTCGACAAAGAGTGCTTATATCGTGTATACCTTAATGAATGCTGCACCAGCTAAAAGTATTAAAATTATCAAAGATGATTGCACGATAGAAGAAATAGCTTATCTATCTGAAAATAACTCTGACTTTTATGGATTTGATGCTCAAATTTACTATGACAGAACTTATCCCAATGAAGCATTGTTGACTCGCTTATTGGGAACTGTTACCACAAGTAAACAAGGACTTAGTTCTGATTTCTTGCTTTATCATTTAGCTTTAGGGTATTCAAGAAACAGTGTCATTGGAAAAACCGGGATAGAACAATACTATGAAAGTCTATTAAAGGGTCAAGAAAGTACCTATCAAGTTACTTATGATGATTCTGGTTTAGCTCGGTTTACTGAAGTAACTCAAGGAACCAACGGTCAAGATCTCTATCTAAGTTTTGATTCAGTATTACAACAAAATGTAGAAAACATCGTTGCAAGATGGGTCGAACAAGAGTCCAAGGATAAAAATAGACCCTACTTTAAAAATGTCAACATTGTCATCATGAATCCATATAACGGAGATGTCTTAACCATGGTTTCAATGGGGTATGAAGACGGAGTCATCGTCAATGACATCAATCGAATCTTTACCCAAGCCATGTCGATCGGTTCTACAATTAAAGGGGCAACCATTTATATGGGCCTTTCTGAAGGTGTCATCAAAGCAGGGGAGATCATCGATGATGCGGCCATTAAAATCAAGGAGACCCCTCTAAAGAAATCTTATCGTTATTTAGGTAGAGTTTCTGATATCCAAGCATTAGCGCTTTCTAGTAATGTATATATGTTCCATGTGGCCATGAGATTAGGTGGAGCGACTTATAAATATGATCAAGGATTAGACATCGACATTGCGGCTTTCGATACGATGAGAAATTATTATAGTCAGTTTGGTTTGGGATCATTAACTGGAGTCGATACACCCTATGAAGCTACAGGTTATAAAGGATCCGCAACTTTAGGGGGTCATTTGTTGGACTTCGCTATTGGTCAATATGATACCTATACGATGATGCAACTTGCTCAATATATCTCAGCCATCGCCAATGGTGGTTCTCGTATAGAACCACGTCTTCTTTTAAAGGCAACACAAGCCAATAGCGAGGTCATCACCTATCAAAACGATGTTACAGTACTCAATGTACTCGATAATAAATTAGCGCTTGAAAGAGTTCAAAAAGGCTTTAGACTGTGTGTTACTAATGGTCTTTGTCGTGAATTACAAGATGTCTCAGTTGCGGTTGCTGCTAAAACAGGGACTGCAGAAACTTTCGTTGTGGATTCAAAAGGTAAGTTAATTGATTCATCGAACTCACTCATCGTCGCGTATGCTCCCTATACCAAACCTGAGATCTCTATTGCTTGTGGTATCCCTGATGCGTT
This sequence comes from uncultured Erysipelotrichaceae bacterium, assembly GCA_964643535.1. Classification (GTDB taxonomy): domain Bacteria; phylum Bacillota_I; class Bacilli_A; order Erysipelotrichales; family Erysipelotrichaceae; genus UBA2212. The sequence goes on from CAZXTB010000282.1 coordinate 1,875, forward strand.
TAGTGTTATCAACTCTTACGACAACCTCTGTTATAAGATTGTGAACGAAATAATGGTTTATTATTTTAATGGTAGATAATTTAAAAAGCGTATGTTATACTAATTAAGCGTTAAAAGGAGAACA
>CAZXTB010000283.1:0-1996 GCA_964643535.1 uncultured Erysipelotrichaceae bacterium
ATGAAATGGCGCCTGTCGTCAAAGAATCCATCACCTTTGTTCCTGTTGAAAACATGGAACAGGTTCTAAAGGAAGCCTTGGTTTCCTAATGGCTGGATTTCAGCAAGCCGTCTTCGTGACCACAGCTGTCGCTAAAGCAGGATTCTCCTTAACGGATCTTCCTGAATTGGTCTTGGCTGGACGAAGCAATGTCGGTAAGTCTAGTTTCATCAATACTCTATGTCGACAAAAGTCTTTGGCTTATGTCGGTAAGCGACCAGGCAAGACCCGCTACATCAATTTCTATCAAGTCGAAAACTTGATCTCGATCGTCGATGTCCCTGGTTATGGCTACGCCAATCGATCTAAAACTGAACTTAAAGCGTATGGGACCTTGATGGAAGATTATTTCAACACTCGACCCAATATTCGCGCCGTGATCTTGGTTATCGATTCTCGTCATGGCTTAACCTCTGACGATGAAGACATGCTGGAATATGTCACCGAAAAAAAATTCCCCATCTTGATCGTCGCAACGAAGTCTGATAAGTTGACCCAATCTGAAAAGATGAAGACCAACAAAGAACTTCAGCTTCGATTTGGAAGCAATGTTATCCTGTTTTCTGCCCTCAAGCATTTAGGTATCGAAGAGGTAGAAAACTGGATCATGAATAAAATAAAAACCTAAGCATGCTTAGGTTTTTTTGATATAATAGGTCAATAGTTAGGAGAAAACCCGATGAAACAAGATCTCTACATCAAAGACAATACGGCCTTAATCAACTTTTCTACCTTTTTTGCCCAGACAACCGATGAATTCATCTCATCAAACAGCTTTAAGAAAATGATGAGTCATTATATGAGTACTTTAAAAACTGAAAATACTGAACGCTATGGGTGGTTAATCTCAGGTCAAAGCGAAACTGAAGCCCTCAATCAATTGGTGAAAGTACTTAAGTTACTCTTAGTTTTAGACATCGATGAAATCAAACATCCTCTTCTAAGCGATTTAGGTCGCTTTAGTGCGATGATTGAAGATTGGTATAACAGTTGGAGACAACTTCAAAGATGCTCCATCATCAAGATCTCTTCGTCTCATAGTGGACAAGTCAATAACTTCATCGAGGCAGATACAAAGTTCAATGCCTTGATTCTTTCTGTATATCGTGGAATCCAAGAAAAGATCCAAGGTCATAAGAATCGGGTCTATCGTCAACTTCAAGCAGGAACCAATGCTTCGATGGTTTTAAAAGACATCAAGTGGCCTATTTTCGAAGGCTATGAAGCACTTAAAGGCATCCCTTATGTGGATTCACTTCTCTTAAGAGCTCCTTTATTGCTTCACCCAAGAAGTTCTAAACGAGTTGGTTCTTTTGAACCTGTCTCAGTCAATCCTTTTCATGGCTTAAGCTTAGATAAAGAGGAATGGTATTGTTATCCTGCGAAAGTAGGATGCCTCTTGATTTTGATCTATGTCCATATCGACTTTACTTTCTCAGGGATCGCCAACGCCAATCTCTTTGAATTGGCTTCAGATGAAGATGTCTTAAAGACTAGACCTGATGGGATTGTCTTGTTTGGATTAAAAGACAACTCGGATAATTGTACCTATACCTATGATGAGAAAAATAAAGTTTGGATCGGTAAAGTGCCTTATCAAACACGAATTGAATATTTTGGTTATATGAAGAAAATGGTCCTTACCGTACACAACGCCATCATGATGAAGAAAGGTTGGTTACCGATCCATGGATCGATGATCAACGTCAACTTCAAAGACGGAAGACAAGTAGGGGTCGTGTTTATGGGAGATAGTGGTGCTGGTAAATCAGAAACCATCGAAGCGATGCAAATGCTGGGTCATGATGATCTTGTGAGTATGGATGTTATCTTCGATGATATGGGTTCTTTCCACGTTGAAAATGGTCATGTGGTGGCTCAAGGTACAGAAATAGGAGCCTTTATAAGACTGGATGATCTTGATAAGGGATCCCCTTATAAAACTATGGATCGATCG
>CAZXTB010000284.1:0-762 GCA_964643535.1 uncultured Erysipelotrichaceae bacterium
TCGATGTATGGCTATACGATGAGTTCTCCGCTTCATTTAAGAGCGCTTAAACAGATCGAAGAGATGAAACTAGACATCATTCATGTCCATACTGAGTTTGGGATAGGTCTCTTTGCGCGTATTGTCTCTAAGAGGCTAGAAATACCCCTAGTATCGACATATCACACAACCTATGAGGATTATACCCACTACATCAATCCCCTTCATATGAAGTCTGTAGAGCGCTTAGCGAGACGATCAGTCTCTAAACTAAGTAAGTTGTATGGGAGCAGTTGTCAAGCGATGATCTCTCCGAGTGAAAAGACAAAAGAAATGCTGCTGGGCTATGGAATCACCCGTGAGATCTATGTGATTCCTACTGGATTGAATTTAAGTCGATTCGATAAGAAGAATACCAATCCTGCCTCTGTTAAAACCCTGAGGGCTAAATATGGAATATCAGAGAATACTTTCGTTATTCTCTATGTGGGCCGTTTAGCCAAAGAGAAGAGTATTGATTATGTCATCGATGGCTTTAGTAAACTCGATCTAGCTCATCTAGACATCAAATTGATGATCGTAGGAGGAGGTCCTGATGAGGATGGTTTAGCTCATTTGGTCAAGACCTTAAAGATCGAAGATAAGGTCATCTTTACCGGTAAGATTCCTTCTTTGGAAGTACCTTCCTATTATCACGCCAGCGATGCCTTTGTCTCTGCCTCATTGACAGAAACCCAAGGGATGACCTTTATCGAAGCCTTGGCTGCGGAATGTCCTCTCTTT
>CAZXTB010000284.1:772-1996 GCA_964643535.1 uncultured Erysipelotrichaceae bacterium
CAGATGATGTCTTGACTGAATTGGTCATCGAAGATAAAACAGGGTATTATTTTAAATCGACGCAAGAATTTGCGTCTAAAGTCATGGTTCATTTAGCTAAAACGAAAGCTCAAAGAGATGAGATGTGTGTCGCGGCTAAAGCTCAGGTCCGTATCTATGATGATCGTGAGTTTGGGAAAGCCGTGGAGAATGTATATCAAATCACGATTCATAACTATAAGAAAAGCGTCTTCTTGAAAAACGTCCGTTTAAAAGAAGATGTCGCAGAGTGTACGTTTGAAGGCGCAGAAGGACCTTTTAAGGTTTCTATCAGTCTACAAGCTTACACCAAGAAAGGATTAAAGCGTCTCAGTATGGTAGATCAAAAAACGATTGATGAATTATTGGAAGATGAAAAAACAGTCTTGGCTTATCAAGCATGTATTCGTAAGATTTCAGTCAAAGATAGAACTCGTAAAGAAATGTATGATTTCTTAACTCAAAAAACAGAGCTCAACATCAAACAAATCAATGACCTCATTGATCATTTAGAACAACGTAACTACATCAACGATACCCTCTACGCCAACTCAGCCGTATCAAACTTCCTTTCTTTACTACAAGGTAAACAAAGGATCGTTCGTACATTGAAACAAAAAGGAATACCTGTAGAATTGATCGACGCAGCGCTTCAACAAGACGATGAAGAAACAGAAATCAAGAATGCCTTACGTTATGCGGAAAAAATCATGCCTACCATCAAAGATGTTTCCATTAAGATGAAACAAGAGAAGCTTTCGATTAAGTTGTTGACTCAAGGCTATGAATACCGCATCATCGATGTGGTGATGAAGAGTCTTAATTTCAGTGAAGATGAACGTAATCAATTGGAAAATTGTAAGAAGGTAGCCCTTAAAGCTGTTAAACGATATTCCTCTAAATATGAAGGATCTTCATTAAGAAATCATGTGTTTGGATATTTAACTCAAAAAGGATTCGAAGTCGACGACATCAATGCCGTCTTCAACGATATGGTGTGGACGAATGAGCAGAATTAACATCGGTGCGTTTATTGAATCTGAAAAGATCTTAACCACTTTATTGGTCAATGTGATGAATCCTGGAGTCACCAACAACGGAGCTCCTTATGTATCTTTTACCCTACAAGATAAAACAGGAACCATTGAAGCTAAACTATGGGACGCTAAAGAAGACATGCTGGAAGGGGTCAAACCTGGATCCGTG
>CAZXTB010000285.1:0-1995 GCA_964643535.1 uncultured Erysipelotrichaceae bacterium
CAATCAAGCCAATCATCGCAATCACTAGGATGATCGAAGAGATCAAGACATGACGTTTTAGTGGTTTCCATGAAGGTTTATAGTTGAAATACAAGGCCATCAAGACCCCACTCACAAAGCCTCCTATATGAGCTTGAAAAGCAATCCCTGGGATAAAGGAAATAAATAAGTTGATGATCAACAATTGAGCCAGTTGCATCTGCACAGGACGATATTTGATTTGACCACTTTCGATCTGATAGACCACAAGTGCCCCTAAGATCGCAAACAAGCCTCCACTTAAGCCCACCGCCAAGACATTCCCAGAGGTAATAAACAAGAAAGCAGACCCTGAAACAACGCCCGTTAAGAGGGTCGCAATAAAACGCTTCGCCCCAAACTTTGTCTCAAAGAAGATGCCTAGATTATACAAGGCATACATATTCATCATCAAATGGATAACGTCGACATGGATGAATCCTGAGCTTAAAAACCTCCAGTACTCATAGTTTGCGACGATGAAGGTCTTATAATAAGCCCCTAATAAAATAGAGGTATTGACAGGATCATAACCCAATAGATCCGTAAAAAGCGTAATCACCCCAAACATCACAAGACACATGATCAAAATAACGAGGGTAGCTTTTGGGGTTTTAGGACGAGTATTTTCTACTCGTCTAGGGCGTTGTAGATCTAATTTTTTTTGAGCGTCTTCTAAGTCTGTGGTCTTATCTTCTATGGCCAATAAAGTTGGCTTAACCACAGGAAAACGATCCAAGAAGATGTTTTCACTTGTTCTTGGACTTAATATAACCATGGCTGTATCTTCTTTGAGTTCGTAACTGGTCTCTTCTTCATCGAAACGGACATCATACAGTAAGGTTCGTTCCCCAAAGATCTTCTCTATGGCTTTTCTTATTTGATTGGTACGTTCTTCTTGACGAGGTAGATTAAATCCCCCATTCAAAGATAAACGAATCAATTCTTTCGTATTTTTAGGATGATTGAGCCAGATCTCTTTGCCTAAGATACGGACATCGATGATCTTATAGCCTTCTTGTTCAACCAAGGCTAAAGCGGCTAGGGTCATTAAGTATTCGTTGTGTTTGTTCATACGGCGTTTCCTAATCTAAGTTTTTCTAGTAAGATCGATAAATAAGCTGGAAGTGGAGCCTCAAAATGCATGGCTTGTTGAGTACTAGGATGAATGAAGTCGATGGCCAAGGCATGAAGGCATTGTCCATCGGTTTCTAAGGTTTGATGTAATCCATATTTAAGATCGCCTACCAAAGGAAATCCTATGTATTGAAAATGAACTCTGATTTGATGGGTTCTTCCTGTTTCAAGTTGGCATTCCACCAAAGTGTATTCTTTAAATCTTTCAAGGACCTTAAAATGTGTAACGGCTGGTTTTGAATTGATGGCGGTTACGGTCATCTTTTGACGATCGGATTTATCTCGACCAATAGGAGCTTCTATTCGACCACTGTTGTGTTCCATGACCCCATGGATCAAAGCCCAATAGGTTCTCTTTAAGGTTCTTTCTTGAAGTTGATGAGAAAGCTCATGATGAGACTTATCGTTTTTAGCGACCACCAAACAACCAGAAGTGTCTTTATCGATACGATGGACTATTCCAGGACGTGTGATCCCATTGATCCCAGAGAGATCTTGACAGTGATACAAAAGCCCATTCACCAAGGTATGAGAAGGATTCCCTGCCCCTGGATGAACGACCAAGCCTTTTGGTTTATTGATGACCAAAAGATCACTGTCTTCATACAGCACATCAAGATCCATCTTCTCCGCAACGACCTCTAAGCTTTCAGCTTCAGGATACTCTGCGGTGATGATGTCGTTTTCTCTGACTTTGGTGTTACGTTTAACTTCTTCATCGTTGACCAAGACATAACCAAAATCTATCAACTGTTGGATGCGGTTTCTTGAGAAACCAGGCATCGCTTTGACCAATACTTTATCTAAACGCTCTTTAGCGTCCTGCGTTAAGGCGATATA
>CAZXTB010000286.1:0-1985 GCA_964643535.1 uncultured Erysipelotrichaceae bacterium
TTTTTCTTTTTTTATTTCAAAACCCAATAAGACCATTTCTCTTCTTAAGTAAGGAAGCTTTGTATTGGCTTGTGTAATGATCTGAGATACATGTTTAAATCGGTTCAGATCTTGTTTAATGATCTTAAGAATGAGATCTGCCCCCATCCCACACATCACAACCCCATCACAGTCTTGTGTCACTTGGCTTAAACCATCACTTAAGGCATAGCTAATATGTTCAAAGACATTTGCATGAGCAAATGTCTTTTTGGTATGTTGTAAAGGTTGTTTTCGAAGATCGGTTGCGATGACTTCTTTAGCTAATCCTTTTTGAAGAATAGCCAAAGCAAGATAGCCATGATCACTTCCGATATCACAAAGTGTTTCGCAAGGTTCAACCATACTTAAAATCATTGAAAGACGTTTAGAAAGCATTACACCTTATCCATAAAATCTCTTAAACGCTTGGAACGATTAGGATGTTTCAGTTTTCTCAAAGCTTTGGCTTCAATTTGACGAATTCTTTCACGCGTAACATTAAAGAGCTTACCGACTTCTTCCAAAGTACGTGTACGACCATCAATGAGTCCAAAGCGTAATCTAAGCACTTTCTCTTCTCTTTCAGTCAAGCCTTCTAAAACGGAATTGATTTCATCCTTTAACAACTGATTATTGGCGTATTCATCTGGGCTCATCGCATCTTTATCTTCAATAAAATCGCCTAAATGACTATCATTTTCTTCACCATTCGGGGTTTCTAAAGAAACAGGTTCCATCGCTATTTTTTTGATTTCTCTTACTTTTTCGGAAGTTAAACGAGCTGTCGTTTCGACTTTGTTGTTTTCTTCTATAATTTCTTTTGAATCGATATCAAATCCGCTTCTCATGAACTCTTTGATTTTATCGATTCCAATATTAGCAGCTACAGCAATTTCTTCATCTGTGGGTTCTCGATCATACATTTGAACCAAAGTACGTTGTATACGAGTGATTTTATTGATGGTTTCAACCATGTGAACTGGAATACGAATTGTTCTTGCTTGATCAGCGATGGCTCTTGTGATGGCTTGTCTGATCCACCAAGTCGCATAAGTTGAGAATTTGAATCCTTTGGTATGATCAAATTTTTCAACCGCTTTGACCAAGCCCATGTTTCCTTCTTGAATGAGATCTAAGAAGAGCATTCCTCTACCTACGTATTTTTTAGCGATGGAAACAACGAGGCGTAAGTTAGCAGATATCAACTCATCTTTTGCATAATCTCCAACGGTCAGTATTTTCTTAATATCTCCGATTTCGACTAGCTTCTTTGGATAATTAACGAAAACAGCATGGAGAAAGAAACGAGCCAATAGATTGTTTGGTTGAAGTTGATTGAACTCTTCTTTTAAGGTTTTCTTAATAATATAAGTATCTCTCTTAAATAAGATCGCAAAATCTTCGATGTCAGTTATTTCTAAATAGTTATCAAGTGAACTGAAAGTATCAAATTGCATTAAATCATCTATGATCTCTTTGAAGCTTGTTTCACTAAGTTTTGAATAAACCTTTTTAAAATGGGCTTTAGCGCTTTCTAAATAGAGTTCACTATTCTCAACCAAATAAGCTTCAACCAACGAAATGTCTTCTTGAGATAAGCTTAAAACATTTTGTTGCTTCTTATTGTAAACAGGAATCTCTGTAAACACTTCTTTATAGATCTTATCTAAAGCTTCTAAGGCCAAAACGCCTTCAGCGATCTGTACCGCATAAACATTTTCTAAAGCCGTGGTCAATAATTCTACACGACCAATTTCTTTTAGATACTGTTTAACAGGATCATTGACTCTATTTTGGGTCGTAACATTATAGTTAAGATCACTTATGGTTTCTTCGATTTCTTCGCTTTCATCCAAGTGTTCTTCTATGGTGTCAAGCTCATCTTCTAAAATAGCGGTAACAAGATCTGTATCTTCCACCAATTCAACGTCTTCTGTTAACTGAATGCCTTGCTTAAGTAGATC
>CAZXTB010000287.1:0-1665 GCA_964643535.1 uncultured Erysipelotrichaceae bacterium
ACGGAAACAAATTAAGTTTCGCTGCTTAGTCTCCTAGCGGAGCGCAGCTGTCTCTAATAACCCTGCCCATTGGGTTGATAGACGGCACAAAAAAGATGGGATCGTTGAGCCAGTCGTTCTTACAAAGCTTAACTAAACACCAGTAGAACAAATCATCGGGAGCCTGTCTGACGCAAACCCGGTGATTATCACCTCAGACTAAACTGTAGAGGGTTGAATGTGGACGCAATTTGGACAGGGGTTCGACTCCCCTCACTTCCACCAAAAGTCGATTAAGCCATCATGAGAATGATGGTTTTATTTTTAACCCATACTATTCTTATAAGAAAGAGCTCTTATAACTCTATAAAAATTCAGTCTTATTAAGACTTTTAATATTAAAATTTTACTTTGTATCTTTATGACTCCTTAAAAGGAACTCGATCGAATCTATTAACGTGAATTTTAAAAGATTTAGATATAAAATGATTTTGATTTTTTTTTTGGTTTTGTATGCAAAATACGGCGTTATCAAAACTGTATTTGTATAGCACTATCACTTATGATTATGGTGACGGCACATTGATTAACTTTAAAGAAAGGCTAAGACCATGAAATTTGGAGTCGATAGTTTTATTTGGGCTGAGAATTTTGAAGAAAAAGACTTGTGGATCATCCCAAAAGCAAAAGAGTTAGGTTTTGAACTCATTGATTTCGCAATTGCGAATCCTTTTACTTTTCCGGTAGATCGTGTTTTGGAAGAACTTAAGAAAGCAGATATTGAATGTGTCTGCACAACGACATTAACACTTGAGACCAATCCGATTTCACCAGATCCAGCTATCCGTGCCAAGGCTGTTTCGGCCATGAAGAAAGCGGTCGACATCTGCAATAAACTCAAATCACCAATTTTAGGTGGAGTAAATTACGCTGCTTGGGGTTACATCACCAGAAAACCCAGAACTCAACAAGAGTGGGACTGGAGCGTTGATTGTATGAAGAAAGTATGCACATATGCTGAAGAAACTGGAAACGTCATTATCTGCGTTGAATGTATCAATCGTTTTGAAACACACTTTCTAAATATTGCGGAAGATGCAGTTGCTTATTGTAAGGCCGTTGGGAAAGACAATATTAAAGTTCACTTGGATTGCTTCCATATGATGCATGAAGAAAAGAATTTCACCGCTGCCGTCAATACCTGCGGAAAACAATATCTGGGTTATGTGCATGTAAATGAAAATGATCGTGGTATCCCTGGGACAGGAATTGTACCTTTTGATGAATTTTTCAGAGCACTGATTAAGATCGGATATACCGGTCCTCTAACTATTGAGTCGTTTGACACAAGCTTTGAAGAATTGGCAGCCAATTGTGCCATCTGGCGTAAACTAGCTGATAGCGGTGAAGATCTGGCAATCCAAGGATTAGCCAACCTTAAACGCATCATGAATGCCATCGAATAATATGAGAATTGCAATTGGATGTGATGAAGCGGCTTTCGATCTTAAGATACAGATCATTAGTTTCATCAAAGAGTTAAACCATGACGTTGTCGATAAGGGATGTTATTCTAAGGACCCCGTTTTATATCCGGATGTGGCTCAACAAGTTGCTTTAGTAGTGCTCAATCAAGTTGCTGATCGTGGTATTTTACTATGTGGAACCGGTATCGGTATGAGCATT
>CAZXTB010000287.1:1675-1964 GCA_964643535.1 uncultured Erysipelotrichaceae bacterium
TTACCGCCAACAAGATCCCTGGTATCCGTGCAGCAGTGTGTCATGATGTGTATTCAGCAGGCAAAGCAAGAACCTCAAATGATGCCCAAATTCTATGCATGGGAGCAAGAGTAATTGCTTTTGAACACGCTAAAGAACTAATCAAAGTCTGGTTAAGCAGTGAATTTTCAGGCGGTAACAGTACAGATAAAGTGAATCGAATCAATGCAATCGAAGCGGAATATCATTCCTGCGGATAAGGAGATCCTATGAACAGAATCATCAATGATCCAAATTTAGTTGTCGAAGA
>CAZXTB010000288.1:0-1964 GCA_964643535.1 uncultured Erysipelotrichaceae bacterium
TTTCGGTTTTTTAAGTGTCAAAATTCAATACGATATACAGTCCAATCATCCATGGGCTTTGCCCCTTGTTTAATGTAGAAATCAATTTAAGCTTCATTCCCATCTTATACTGTCCATTCCATTCTTCCGCAACCTTCAGTTTTTGCGATGTACAGACAATGTTGAAAGAGGGCTTTACCAATGCCTTTGTTTCTGGCTTCTTCTAACACAAACAGATCTTCCAGGTATAAGCCTTTCTTTCCTAAAAAGGTTGAGAAGTTATAGAAATACAAGGCAAAACCTACAACTTTCTGATCTAGTTCAGCCAAGATGACTGTTGCTTCCTGTCTTTCAAACAACGCTTTCTCAAGATCTTCAACAGACGCACTGACTCGATCTGAAAGATGTTCATAGTGTGCCAACGCTTTGATCAAAGACAGAATGATTGGGGTATCTGTTGGCTTGGCTTGGCGCAATATGAGTTTCATAATAGCTCCGCAATCACTGGATAATGATCATCCATCAATGATTGATCTGTTTCAATGGATTTTAAGGTTAAGGTGTTGGGACGCTTGATCTTAAGGGTCGTATAAGCTTCTTTATAATTATCTAGGAGTGGTTTATGAAGCGGATGATCGATCTCAACATTGAAATCTCCCATTAAGACAAAAGGAATCTTGGTGTGTTCAAATCGTTTGATGTAGGAAAGCAGATAATTGCCATTATTATCAATGGCTGTCTTTTCTAAGAGACCAACTGTTGAATCCGTCTGATTCATTGTCATATCGTCATTAAAGGTCATGATCATCATGGTCATATTTTATCACAGGAGTAAACTTCAACAATCATCTTCACACACTTCACAAAAAAACAAAGCATAAAGGTGAGATGTTATAATGATAGAGCGAGGCCACTATGAGAATTGGACAATCAACAGACATTCATCCTTTGGTAGAAGGCAGACCCCTTATTTTAGGCGGTGTTTTGATACCGCATCATAAAGGCTGTTTAGGTCATTCGGATGCGGATGCACTGACCCATGTGATCGCTGAAGCGATCTTAGGGGCTTTGGCTTTGGGTGATTTGGGGAAACACTTTCCTGATACTGATCCAAAGTATAAAGGCATACGTTCTTTATTGATCCTTCAAGAAGTCGTACAAATGATGAATCAAAGAAAGTATAAGATTGGAAACGTCGATGCGTTAATCCTCATTGAGAAACCTAAAATGGCGCCTCATATTCCTGCCATGAAAGAAAATTTATGTGCCATCTTACAGTGTAACAGCGAGCAGCTCAACATCAAGGCAACTCGAGGTGAAGGACTGGGCTTTATTGGTCATGAAGAAGGGGTCGTTGCTCAGGCAGTGGTCCTGTTGGAAGAAACATGCTAAAGAAAACAAATGAATCCAAGGTCTTAAGAGACCCCATCCATGAATATATCCACATCGAAGATCGGCTCATCTGGGACCTTTTGGCATGCAAAGAAGTTCAAAGACTCAAACGTATCCATCAGTTGGGAACCACGTACCAGGTCTATCATACGGCTGAACACTCACGTTTCTCACATGCATTAGGAGTGTATGAGATCGTACGCAGAATGGTCAATGAAATTAGTGGGATCGATGAGATCTTAACTGAAGAAGATAAGATCTCAGTCATGGCTGCAGCATTACTTCATGATATCGGTCATGGTCCTTTCAGTCATATCTTTGAAGTGATTTCTAAAGTCCACCATGAAGACATCACCTTAAAAATTATCCTTGAAGATTCAGAGGTTCATCGCGTATTGGAAAGTGCCCAAAAAGGTTTATCCAAGATCGTAGCTTCTATTCTTGATCATACTCATCCCAAAGCTGTGTTAAGCCAATTTGTATCCAGTCAACTCGATGCGGATCGTATGGATTATCTGTTAAGAGATGCTTACTTTACCGGAACATCTTATGGAAAATATGACATCGAGCGCATCTTACGAACCTTTGTGGTC
>CAZXTB010000289.1:0-1960 GCA_964643535.1 uncultured Erysipelotrichaceae bacterium
CAGGATTAGCTTTCCCTTGTTTATGTAAGGAATCAGCGATTTTTCGTAGGTTTTTACTCATATTTTTCTCCTAATACTCTAAGTTTATCATAAAAAAGCGCTTACATACAGGGATAGGATTATTTGTTCCGCTTGTTACAAAGTTCGCTTAACCTGTGTATAATATTATTGATAAGGAGAACACCATGCACAATATTGCAGCCCTTCAAGAAACAGCCTTAAGAGTACGTAGAAACATCATCAAGATGGTTACTGAAGCAAAGTCCGGTCATATCGGAGGATCATTCTCAGGCACATAAATCGCAGTCAGTCTGTATTTCGATGAGATGAACATTGATAAGAGTAATGTCAAAGATAAGGTTAGAGATAAATTTGTATTGTCGAAAGGACATGCTTCGCCTTTATTATTCGCTGTCTTAAGCGAAAAAGGTTTTTTAGAAGAGAAAGAACTCTTAACATTTAGAAAAATAAACTCCAATCTACAAGGTCATCCTAATATGAACTATGTGGATGGGGTCGATATGTCGACAGGATCTCTAGGTCAAGGGATTTCAGCAGCAGTAGGAATGGCTTTATCCTATAAGATCCACAATCAAGACTTTAGAGTCTATTCTTTGGTTGGGGATGGGGAAAGTCAAGAAGGTATGGTTTGGGAAGCAGCGATGGCTGCAGCCCATTATAAACTGGATAACCTCTTGGTCATCTTAGATCAAAATGGACTACAGATCGATGGAGACATCACCAAGGTTATGAATCCTTTACCTTTAGATGAAAAATTCAAAGCTTTTGGATGGCACGTCTTATACGTAGATGGCCACGATTACAATCAACTCTTTGATGCCTATGCGAAAGCAAGAACGATCAAGGGTCAACCTACTGTGATCATCGCTAAGACGATCAAAGGAAAAGGTGTTAGTTTTATGGAGAATCAAGCAGGATGGCATGGTGTCGCACCGACACCCGAACAGGCTGAAGCGGCCTTGAAGGAGCTCGTTTAATATGGCAAAAATGGCAACCCGTGAAGCTTACGGAAAAGCATTGGCAGAACTTATCGTTAGAGATGAAAAAGTCATCGTCTTAGACGCAGATCTATCTAAATCAACCAAGACCTATGATGCTAAAGCTGTATGTCCTGAGAGACACTTTAATGTAGGGATCGCAGAATGCGATATGATGGGCATTGCGGCAGGTTTAGCGACCTGTGGAAATACCGTCTATGCTTCTTCCTTTGCGATGTTTGCGGCAGGTCGTGCTTATGAGATCGTACGTAACTCGATTGGATATACTCATCTTAATGTAAAAATTTGTGCGACTCATGCGGGAATTACCTTGGGTGAAGATGGGGCGTCTCATCAATCCATAGAAGATATTTCGTTGATGCGTGGTATTCCTGGGATGAACGTGGTTCAACCTTGTGATGACATTGAGACAGCTCAAGTCATAAGCGAAATCGCTAAAATCAATGGCCCATTCTACATTAGATTGGGAAGAGGTGCTGTCGATACTGTCAATAGCCCTGATTATAAATGGCAATTGGGTAAAGGTGTCGTCTTAAAAGAAGGCAAAGACATTACGGTTTTCGCCACTGGGGTCATGGTTCAACAAGCGCTCGTGGCTTATGAAGCATTGAAACTAGAAGGCGTAGAGATTACTGTCGTTAATATCCATACGATCAAACCACTCGATGAAGAACTCATCGTTAGATTGGCTAAGAAATCTAAAGTCGTTATTTCAGCTGAAGAACATTCTAAGTTTGGTGGACTAAGTTCAGCCATTGCGGAAGTCTTAGCGGCGAAGTGTCCTACCTTGATGGAAGTCGTTGCAATCAATGATACCTTCGGTGAAAGTGGAACACCTAACGCTCTACTAGAAAAATACGGATTGACTTCAAAAGAAATTATTGCTGCTGTAAAGCGTCATATCTAACATTAGACTGCATGAAAATGCAGTCTTTATTTGA
>CAZXTB010000290.1:0-878 GCA_964643535.1 uncultured Erysipelotrichaceae bacterium
ACCTCATAATAATCGCGTTTCTCTGCCATACTTCCTCCGGTCTTAAACCTGAGATGGCTCAGGTTTAATGTTTTTTATTTTTCTTTGAATTCTGCATCGACGACATTGTCATCGTTAGGTTGCTGAGACTGTTGATCTTGAGGTTCTTGTTGAGCCTGTTGATCAGCTTGATTATACATGGCTTCACCCATGGATTGAGCGGCTTTTTCAAGTTCATCGAGTTTGCTTCTTAAGAGATCGATGTTGTTGTCTTTGATGGCTTGTTGGAGTTCTTCCTTAAGCTTTGTGACTTCTGCTTTTTGAGCGTCGTCGATCTTGGTTTTCCCATCTTCTAGGACTTGATCGATTTGATTGATGAATTGTTCAGCTTTGTTTTTCAGCTCAGCTTCTTCTTTTAGACGATCATCTTCTGCTTTATGTTCTTCAGCCTCTTTGATCATACGATCGATTTCAGCATCGCTTAATCCACTGGAGCCTGAGATCGTAATGGATTGTTTCTTATTGGTGCCTTTGTCTAAGGCAGAGACATGAACGATCCCGTTGACATCGATGTCGAAAGTGACTTCGATCTGAGGGATACCACGACGAGCTGGTGCGATCCCATCGAGATGGAATTGACCTAGGGTCTTGTTGTCTTTGGCCATAGGACGTTCGCCTTGTAAGACATGGATATCTACAGCAGGTTGATTATCAGCCGCTGTTGAGAAGACTTGGGACTTAGAGGTAGGAATGGTAGTGTTTCTTTGAATCAAAGTTGTTGATACACCGCCTAAGGTTTCGATACCTAAAGACAAAGGTGTAACGTCTAACAACAACACTTCGTCTTTGAAACTTTTATCCAAAATATCTCTATTTCTCGTATTGCTCCTGGAACAGAA
>CAZXTB010000290.1:888-1954 GCA_964643535.1 uncultured Erysipelotrichaceae bacterium
TCCAACAATAATACATCCTTGACATCGCCACTGATGACAGCGCCTTGAATGGCAGCCCCGATCGCAACGACTTCATCTGGATTCACTGATTTATTGCCTTCTTTACCTAATTCTTGTTTAACGAGTTCTTGAACAGCTGGCATACGGATGGATCCACCGACCAATAAGATCTGATGGATATCATTCTTCGTTAGACCAGCATCTTTTAAAGCCTGTCTAACAGGAGCGATACAACGTTCAAGTAAATGACGGGTCATGTTTTCAAAGTTAGCTCTTGTGAGGGTCGTTTCGATGTGTAAAGGACCATTGGATCCTGCTGAGATAAACGGTAAGGAGATCTGTGTTTGGATCATACCAGACAAATCTTTCTTCGCTTTTTCTGCTGTTTCTTTTAATCTTTGCATGGCCATCTTATCGCTTCTTAGATCGATCCCATTGTCTTTTTTAAAGTTGGTAACCAACCAATCAACGACCACATTATCCCAATCATCTCCACCTAAGACATTATCGCCTGCGGTCGCTAAGACTTCAAAGGTCCCATCGGCCAATTCTAAGACAGATACGTCGAAAGTTCCTCCGCCTAGATCGAAGACGAGGACTTTTTGTTCCTTATCGGTCTTATCGATCCCGAAAGCCAAAGCGGCTGCGGTTGGTTCATTGATGATACGTTCTACTTCTAAACCAGCGATCTTCCCTGCGTCTTTTGTGGCTTGACGTTGGGCATCGTTGAAATAATCTGGGACTGTGATGACAGCGCGAGTAACTGGTTCACCCAAATAGGCTTCTGCGTAGGTCTTCATGTATTGAAGGATCATCGCGGAAATCTGTTGAGGGGTATAGCTCTTGCCTTCTAACTCTACAGTCTGATTGGATCCCATCTTACGTTTGATGGATAAAACGGAGTCCTTGTTGGTGACGACTTGGCGCTTGGCCGCATCCCCTACGATCTTTTCTCCGTTTTTAAAGGCCACGACGGATGGGGTCGTTCTGTTGCCTTCTGGATTGGTAATAACTTTGACTTCGCCGTTTTCCATAACGGCGACACAGGAATTCGTGGTTCCTAAAT
>CAZXTB010000291.1:0-1952 GCA_964643535.1 uncultured Erysipelotrichaceae bacterium
CAATGGAGCGGATGATGAGATTTGATTTATTTCTTTACCCCACCGTTATTCGCGTTCAAATGGCTTACATTCTCGTCAATTCTTTACCATTTCGTCATGCCACATACATTTTGTATAGTCAATTGTATAGTCAGAGGAATACTGTTTTCCATACATTATACCGATATGACATTTTACAAAGGGACTTCGCTTTTCTCAACACACCCCAGCTTAACCAAGCCTATAAACCCCTAACATATACTCAAAAACCTTATATTCTCTTACCGGCACAGACGTTTTGTATAGTCAATTGTATAGTCAGAAAACTGGGCACTATAATTTCGATATTCCACCACAATGACATTTTACGAAAGGACTTTGCTTTTCCCAACACACTCCAAAAATATAACTTAACTGAGTTCAATTTAATCCATGAGTCTAATCCAGTTGAATAATTTTATCACACCTTTGTGCAACAACGGGATCATGAGTCACGATGATGATCGACTTACCTTCCGATTTTAAATCATGAAGCAAATCTAGTATGGCATCTCTGTTAACCAGATCTAAACTTCCAGTAGGCTCATCTGCTAGAACCAGATCACAGGGTTTTAATAACAATCGTGCAATTGCAATACGCTGCTGTTCTCCTCCTGAACACTGATAGACGACTTTTCTCTCAAAGCCTTTCAATCCGACACGATCTAAAACTCGTTCGATTTCCTCTTTTGTGTTTAGCCCTTTTCTCTTTTTGATCGCTAACAAAAGATTGTATTCCACACTTTTATTGTCAATCAATGCATAATTCTGAAAAAGAAAACCAATGCGATCCCTTAATAAGCGACTCGCTTTGCTACTGAATGGGTGGATTTTGGTTTGACCAAAAAGAGTCAGCATTCCAGAATCAGGGGTTTCCAGTAAGCCAAGTATATTCAAAAGGGTTGATTTCCCGCTGCCGGATGCACCTGTGATAGCGACCATTTCTTGGTCATGGATTTCAAAATTGATGTCTTTCAGAATATTTTGAAATCCAAAGGATTTGCTGATGGATTGAGCTTCTAGAATTTTCATCGTTTCTCCTAAGCGTTCTTGAGCGCATCGAGCGCCTGTTTCTTCTCATTAAAATAGAGATACATGCTTGCTAAGACATAGTCGACCACAGCTATACTCAATGCCAGTGAACCTGCAGTAACAAATTTCATTCCACTTGTAGTCAAATAGAATGTCAGTAGTCCAAAGATAGCAATATCCTGCATGACAATATAAATGCATCGTCTAGTAAACGAGTAGCCCAGAAAATAATGAATTGCGATTTCCTTCTTATTAAGTTGATATAAAACCGTTATCCCATGCAAGATGATGAGGAGCAAGATTAAGAAACTTTGCAAGAAAATGAAGAAGACATAATACCAATTTTGAAGTGAAGTCGACAAGATAGCTTCTAACATATTCTCATTATTGGTAAAAACGACTTCATTGTTTAGTAAAGTAGTCAAAACCTTTGTCATGGTCTTGGCTTCTTGAGGCGAATCAGTAATCATCATCATTCTGTTTGGTACTGAGTAACGAATCTGACTCAACGTCGGATATACTATTAAGACCGGATTTTCATATGATGAACGTATACCGAAATTGACGAAGTTCGGAATTGAATATGAATCATCTGTAAATACGATTTTACATGTTTTGCAGACGTCAGGTATCGAAAAGCCAAGATGACCTTTCTTTGATTTGGGAATAATGGCGACTGGTTCGGAAGTGACTAAGAGTAGTTCCCCATCGACAAAGATCGGATAGTAATCCAGGATCTTGGCATCCGCACGCAAATAGACATATTGAAGATAAGCTTCAGAGGCCTGGTCAATATTCGGCGGTGCATCTTTTGAGGAATAATCGAGATAGAATGAATAACGATCGATCAACATGGCTTTGACTTTTTTATCAATCACACTGAATCCGGTTTCTGATCCAGC
>CAZXTB010000292.1:0-1938 GCA_964643535.1 uncultured Erysipelotrichaceae bacterium
TAAGAGGGTCTTGAAATATCCAATAATTTGCAGATACTACTTGAGCGCCACCTAACAGAGTCCATTCTGGTAGGATCAATGATTTTTATCAGAGTGCTTTAGGTGTGATCCAAACGACTCAAGATGAAAGCATCAGAGAAATCATGACCGTATTTTTAGCGGGGCATTTGGCTCATTGGGCTTTGGATTCTACGGCTCATCCTTATATTTTTGCGAAGACTGGAGTGATTGGAAGTGGTCCTACTAAGTATTGGCACTTCCGTTTTGAATCGATGTTGGATACCTTGATGGTCACTCAAGTCAAAGGCTTTAAGATCGAAAACATCCATATGCCAGATTTTGTCTCATCGAATTCTCAAACACGAAAAGCAGTGGCCTTCCTATATCGACAAATCATCATCGATCTATATGAGATCGATATCCCAGAGAAAGTCTATGAGGATAGTTTTACTGCGACCACCGAGATCGCTAAGCTTTTGTATGATCCATATACTTTAAAATTCCCTGCGATTCAATTGGGAGAAAAAGCTGCGGGTAAATTATGGGAATTCTCAGGCCATATGGTCATCGGTGAAGTGGATAAGAAACACGATATCTTAAATCTTGAACACAAAGCTTGGGCTCATCCTTGCGATGATCAATTGATCTCAACTGAAAGCTTCCCAGATCTGTATTTGAAAGCCAAAGACAGGGCTATGGCAGCGCTTTATGCCTTGGATGGGATACTGAACTCATCTCAACCAAAAGCCTCACTCAATCTGATTACACGCGATTTAAGCTATGATACAGGAATGAAGAATTCACCTGAGATGAAGTTCTACGATCCAATCTACTAACATGAAAATATTTGATACGCATGCGGATATCGGTGTAGATGTTTATGAACAACATCAAAAAGGTTTAAAAGACATACTAAAATCAAATCATATCGATAAATGGATAAAAGGAGAAGTCTATGGCTTAGGCATGGCTTCTTTCTTTAAAGGCGATGAAAATCTAGAAGTCGCCAAAGCCATGGTAAGTCAACTCAAAGAAGAAATCCTTTCGAATTCTAATCAAATTCATCATTATCTAAGTGGTGATCTTCATCCGACAAAGGTCAATGCGCTTATGACTTTAGAAGGCATGTGTTATATCAACGAAGAACCTGAACTCATTTTAGATTGGATGTATCAACAAGGCATTAGAATAGGATCCTTGACGTGGAATGAAGAGAATGCCTTATCGACAGGGATCTCAGGCAATCCTTTAAGAGGATTGACACCTTTAGGTCAGCGTGCCATACAACACATGAATAAACTAAACATGATCATCGATGTTTCTCATACCAATGAGAAAAGCTTTTGGGATATCTTATCTTTATCAACAAAGCCCATTATGGCGACCCATTCTAATGCGCGTGGTCTCTCTAATGTCGATCGTAATCTCAGTGATCAACAGATCAAAGCCATCGCTTTAAAGGGTGGTTTGATTGGTTTAGTGAGCGCAAAAAGATTCATCTCCTTAAACGAAGGAGAAAATACAGCTTTGACTTTAGCGAAGCATGCCTTATACATTAAAAATCTCGTTGGGATCAAGCATCTGTGTATTGGTTTCGACTATATGGATTTCTTAAGTGGTTTTCAAAGAAATGGGATCGATCTCGACAATGCCTCAGATTCCCAAAACTTCATTAAAGCTTTAGAAAAGCTTGGTTTTACTCAAAATGAAATCGAAGCCATCGCTTGGGAAAACATCGCTGCTTTTCTTAAAGCCCAATTGGGTTAAATCCCACAACTTTGCGTGATTTGTTCACAAAATTGTCATTCATAAAAATGGTATCTTTTATCAATTAGCGTATAATATAAATAAGGAGGAAGTGTTTATGAAACTTCATATCCATGGTCAGAATTTAAGCATAACCGAAGGGATGCTTCAGAAGACCGAAAAGAAACTTTC
>CAZXTB010000293.1:0-1932 GCA_964643535.1 uncultured Erysipelotrichaceae bacterium
TGGTACCTTATAGAACATAAAGAGTCTTACATACGCAATGGGTTCAATTCGATTAAAAACAACCCCCAGTGTAGACATAACGGCCACTAAGAAATTTAAGCCCAAGTAGATCACAAAGAAGTCTTTAATCTCCTTAGAACTTAACCATTTGGGACGTTTAAGATGAAGACTGATCTTACTTAAACTCTTATTTAGAAAACTCGCTCTAGGACATACCTTTTGACACCAGGTCTTATCCCGATACTTTAGGTATAAAACAAACGGACCAATATAACACAAGACCCCAATCAAAGCGAAGCTGATGTTTATCAGTCCTAAGACGAAAATCAATACAGTATAGATAAAGGCAAGGTCTTGCCAAGAAAGCATTTTTCTTTTGGACATCTTAATTCTCTAGTTGAATGGCACGAAGGTGGATCTCATCAAGTTCCTTATGACCCAAAAACTTTTCACTGATAAAAGCAATCCCCAGTATTCCGAAAATGTTGATGATAAAGCGCGTAATCGTAAATTCTAAACCCATAGACGCTGCTTCAAAAAGTAGTAGAGGAATCTTTGTGGTAGACCAAGCCCCAATCATAATAAGAACATTTCTAAACGAACTGCCTTTTCTAAGTAGGGTTAAAGCTACTGGAAACGCTGCATAGAGCGGCCCCGCAGCAGCTGAACCTAGAAAGAAAGCCAATAAGATTCCAACAAATCCACTGTCTTTTCCCATGGCTTTAACCATCGTTTCACGCTTAACCCATACATCAAGTAAACCGAGCAGGATAAAAACAGGAGGTAAGACCATGATCATTTCAATCATACTGTTGTAGGCTTTGGTGGTACTGGCAACAAATAGACTTTGTTCAACAAAATAAAGCACACCATATAAAACCATCATGATGAGAAATAAACGATACCGTTTAAAAAGTCTTTTCATTTTAAGACAACCCCCATGATTAACGCGACAAATAATGAGAAGATAAACGCCAACCCATTTCTAAGATAGGCTGCTTTCTTCCCAAAGAATTTGATTTCCATAGGTATTGTAACGACCCCAACCATCATTAACGTTGAGATAAAAGCAGCTATCTGCATATAACCAGCTCCACTTTTTATCAATGCAGCTGCTAATGGGAAAGCAATAAATCCAGGTATCAAAGTAATTGATCCTAAGATAGAAGCCACCATGACCCCAGCCCAACCAGAATCTCCTCCAATCAACGAAGAAATTTGTTGAGGGGTTAAGATGCTTAATACAAAACCAATCAATAGAAGAATCGAAAGAAACTGAGGCAGAATATTCTCAAAAGATTTCCAAGCTTTTTTTAAAGCTTGGATTGTTTTTTCTTTGGATTTAAAGAATGAAATGCCTAAAGCTACTGCAGCGATAAGATAAGCCGCATTATCCATGGTTATGTCCTTTATGACCGTGTTCATGAGAACCACATCCTGAGCATTCATGAGCTTCAAGTATCGTGGTCAATGTCTTGTTTAGGTAAGCACCTAAGGCATCCTCAACACTCTTATTTTCTGCGGAAACACATTTAATGTTTAAAGCTATCAAGCGATTATAAGCCCCTTTGCCCATCCCATTCATAATCAAGACATCTACTCCGAGATCTTTTAAAAACTGAGGTCTCTCTTGATGAACATGGACTTCTTCGTGGATATCTTCTTGATGGATCACAAGATTGTTTTCTACATCTACGATTCTGAAATCATTACACTGTCCAAAATGACCTGCGACTTTTTCCCCATCTAGACCAATTGCGATTTTCATAGTTAATTCTCCTTTTTCATTGGTTAATGATGCTTCATATACAGGTAACTCACTTAAACTTACAGGTCCACCTTCAATCTCAAGGACCTTACTCAATACAAAAGCTTCAGCAATTTTAATTCGAGCACTGGCATAAATCCGTTGAACGGTGGTTCTACTGATCT
>CAZXTB010000294.1:0-1931 GCA_964643535.1 uncultured Erysipelotrichaceae bacterium
GGTCAACCAGGAACGAACAATCTCATGGCAGATCAACGAGTACTTGATCTTCTTAGAGTCTACACAAAAGAATCGAAAATCGTCGCAGCCATCTGTGCTGCCCCAACAGTATTGGCCAAGGCAGGGATCCTTGAAGGTAAGAAAGTAACTTCTTATCCGATGAAGGATGCGCCATTGATTTTTAATATGGCCAACTATAAAGAAGAAGATGTGGTTATCGATGGGAATCTCATTACAGGACGAGGAGTAGGCGTTGTCTTTCCTTTCGCTTATGCCTTAGCTCAAGCTTTAGGTGCAGATACGGATACTTTAAAAAGCATCATGGTTTATCCTAAGTAACTATTCACTTAAAAGAGGACTGCATTCAAATGAGTCCTTTTTTATTGGATATCGTGGATTAAATCAATAAAAATGATATGGGTTGAACGATTAACCTTATTAAGCTTGTTTTATGAGTTTACTGTGGCAATTTTATTAGAGTTTGCTATAATTATGAGGCATCCATTGACTGCACCAGTGGCGGAATTGGCATACGCGCACGTCTCAGAAGCGTGTGGGCAACCGTGCGGGTTCAAATCCCGCCTGGTGCACCATAAGAACCTAAAAGCCTTCGTAAGAAGGCTTTTGTTTTGAGAGATGGATTAATCGACGGAATCTTGTTTATTCAGTCGATCGATTAGCTTATTAGTCCAGTTATCGAACTCAGGTTCTTCTTCTTTTAATTCTGGATGTTTATCCATATAGTCTAGATACATTTTCAATCCTTCTTTTAATGATATGGAAGGAGAGAATTCTTTTATAAGACTTTTTAATTTAGAGACATCATAGATACATGAAAACATTTTATCGCCTTGAATCGAGGTCTTAAAATCATAAGAAGTACTGGTAGATAATAAAACGGAACTCACATAGACGGGCTTAAACTCTACGTTAAGCAAATCGGCTAAGATCCTATACACATCATTCCAAGTATGAGAGGCAGGATTCATAATCTGGATGATTTCCCCAATAGTTTTTGGATGATTGATCAAAGGGATAAAACCTTTGGCGAAATCAAGGGCGTGGGTGGATGCCCATATCGATTCCCCATCCCCATGGATCAAGACTTCTTTCCCTTCGATCATGCGTTGAATGACAGGCCAAGCGCTTTTACCTTTAACACTTAAAGGAATACGTTCTTCACTGTAGGTTTGAGAAGGTCGAATGATCGTGACAGGGAAACCATCCTTATGATAGGCCTCAAGAAATACATCTTCCGCTGAAGCTTTGTTTTGTCCATATTGGCTAAAACGATTGCCTGTAGGCGTCAATTCATTGATGATAAGATGATGCTCATGATCTAAGCAAGCAACAGTCGAGATGAATATGAATTGTTTAGTGATCTCCTTAAATAAATCGATTCGTTCAACTGCCTGTTGAGGGCCAAATAAAATAAAATCGATAACACAATCAAAGTTTCTACCCTTAAGTAATTCCTTGATGTGAGATGTCTGATTGATGTCTCCAATAAGGATCTCTATGTTTGAAGATAAGCCTTGGTTTTGATGACCTCGATTGATCAATGTTAAAGATACATTAGGATCTTTTGATAGAGCCTCAGTAATGGGGCTAGAAATGGTTCCTGTTCCGCCTATGATAAGGATATGTCTCATTAGAGGACCTCAATCAATTGAAGGAGTAAAGCTTCTAGTTTGATTGCGGCTTGATTGGCCATTTCTACCACACGATGATGATCATGTTTGACTTTTTGAATTCCTGTCGCCATATTGGTGACTACCGCAAAGGCAAGCACTTTTAATCCAGCGTGATTGGCAGCGATCGTCTCTGGAACCGTACTCATCCCAACCAAATCAGCTCCCATGACTTTAGCGGCTTTGATTTCAGCTCTGGTCTCATAATAAGGTCCACTAAAATGCGCATAGACACCTTCT
>CAZXTB010000295.1:0-1920 GCA_964643535.1 uncultured Erysipelotrichaceae bacterium
AGACATAAATTCTAACCAAACTTTCTCTTTGAGATTAAACGATGAGAACAGTTATAATCTAAGCAGTGCGATCCAAATGTCCAGTGAGTTTGCCTTGTTTTCTCTTGATGGACTCAAGACAAATGAAGCTGGATCCAGTGTTCAACTATATATTTATATCCAAATGTCTAAGAAATTTCAAAATGGACTTTATTGGGGATCCGTTACATTAGGGATTTCAAATTAATTTTGTATAAAAGGAGCACTATGAAACATCGTTCATTCATCCAACGCATTGTATTAAGCCTATTTGGTTTCATCTTGATGATGACTCTAATTTCACCTAGTGTAAATGCAGAAACAGGTGGTTTTGGGGTATCCGGTTCTTTCTCCAGTTATACCTTTAAAATGGTTCCCGGTGAACAGATTACCACCAAGGATGTCAATGTTATCTTTTTCAATAACTATGATCAAGACATTCGAGTAAGCTTAGAAACCAATGGACCTAAAGGGGTTACGTTTCTATTTAAAAATTCCATCATTAGAATTAAAGCAAACTCTAGAGTAACGATTCCAGTATCACTAAAACTCGATAAAACAGCCGTAGCGGGGACCTATGAATTGGGCTTGGTTGCCCAAATCTTGCCTGATGAACTGACAGGGATACAACTGCTTGGTTCTGCTCAATTGAAAACGAAGCTCATTATATATGGAGAAGCGGCTGAAGTTTCCTTTACGACCATAGGGAAAGACAATAAACCTTTTGTGGCAGACATTAGAGTCTTTAGGATCAATGACAGTGGCGGTTATGACCCTGTATCTGATTCGGAGAGTGGACTTTTACTGGATCGCTTGGTACCTGGTAATTACATTGTCTTTGCCTATTATGAAGGCACTGAAGTCGCTAGACAAGAGTTTACTTTGAAAGACAAGGATGTATTAGTCTTAGATCTTAAGGTTCAAACAGTGTTTATTAGTGTATTCTTGGTAGGCCCTCAATTTGATGAGAAGACCGATAAAATCAAAAACGCGAAATTTGTTTATACAATTAAGAATATTTATCAAGTCGAAACCAACGTTAAAGTCATGGTTGAAGTCTTAAAAGGAAACAGTCTTGCAGAAGACTTAGAAATGATGACCCTCGCAGAGATCCCGCTTGGGGAAACACAGGGCACTTATTCTTATATCCCATCGGATGGTTGGACCAACAGTATCTATCGCTTTAGACTTCATCTCAATACTCAAGAAGACTTAAGTTTAGCCAGCAGTGATGTTAAAGAACTTCGCGTCAGTGGTTTACCTGAATCCGTTGATCATTTCTTAGGAATTCTAGGAGGATCAGCTTTAGGACTAAGTGCCCTTGTGTGGTTTATTCTTTTCTATAAACGTCGTAAAAAGGAAGAATTATCAGAACTCAATGAAAGTGTCTCATTAAAATAGAAAAAAATCCCGATTTCTCGGAATTTTTTTTGGCCTGACCCCCAAAAATGGGCCCAGATTGAAATAGAGGAAAGAGGGGTGTGTTGAGAAAAGCGAAGTCAGTTTGAATAATGTCATAGTGGTACAATGTTAGGATAATAGTGTTCCTCTGACTATACAAAACGTTAGTGGCAGTGAAAGAATATATAGCAATTGCGGATTTGTTAGGGGTTTCAAGGCCTGGTAAAGCCAGGATAAGGATTTATTCAAATCTCATCATCCGCTCCATTGGATACATTCTAAAGCACCTTAACAGGTACTTTTTTATTTATACTCCCTTTGTTGAATTAAATTTATGATACGACCAAAGTGTTAACGGCTAGTTTTTTAAGACAGGATAGAAATCTATATAATGATCGCCTTAGGCCAGAAAATTTGAGTTTTCTAGTGTAATCCTTTATTACTCAAAGGTCCACGGTGCCTACCGATTTTGCTTATGAATGACCGATATGGTATATTAGT
>CAZXTB010000296.1:0-1914 GCA_964643535.1 uncultured Erysipelotrichaceae bacterium
ATTTCTTTTAAGCCTATGTATTGACGACTCATGGTTTCCCCTCCTTACTTCACACTGGCAAGTGCCAGGTCGATTTTTTCATAATAAGTATCTAGTTTATCTATTTCACTGTTTTTGACATCGTATTTGATTTTGATGAGTTCTTCAAAAATACCAGTGGCGGTAATGGCTCTGATGGTTCTATGGGTACTTAGAAGACGCATCGATTGAGCTCTTAAATAGGAGATCAATTGAAGCATTTTAAACTGTTTCTCAAAGGGTACATAGGTATCTTCTGGATGGAAAGCATTCTGTTGAAGAAAGCCTACACGAATGACACGTGCGATTTCTAGAACCAACTTCTGATCATCCGGTAAGACATCTGATCCGATCAATTTAACGATCTCCATCAATTGGGTTTCCTCATGAAGGACCCCCATCATTTCAGCTCTTAAGCCAACGAATTTACGATCGACGTTGACGTCATACCATTTTCTTAAATCATCCATATATTCGGAATAAGAGATGTTCCAGTTGATGGCAGGAAAATGTCTCGCATAGGCCAAAGATTTATCCAATGCCCAAAAAGCACGAACGAATCGCTTGGTATTTTGGGTAACAGGTTCTGAGAAGTCAGCGCCTTGAGGAGATACAGCTCCGATGATGGTGACTGAACCTTCTGAATGGTTGATGTTTTCGACATAACCAGCACGTTCATAGAATTGTGAGATACGAGATGGTAAATAAGCTGGGAAACCTTCTTCCGCAGGCATTTCTTCTAAACGACCAGAAATCTCACGTAAAGCTTCAGCCCATCTTGAAGTAGAATCGGCCATCAGCGCAACGTGATAACCCATATCACGATAATATTCAGCTAAAGTGATCCCTGTATAGATGGAAGCTTCACGAGCGGCCACAGGCATATTGGAAGTATTTGCGATAAGGACCGTACGATCTGTCAATGGTTTATGAGACTTAGGATCGACCAGTTCAGAGAATTCTTCTAGGACTTGAGTCATCTCATTTCCACGTTCTCCACAGCCCACATAAACGATGATGTCAGCGTCGCACCACTTGGCCAATTGATGTTGAGTCATGGTTTTACCAGCTCCAAATCCTCCAGGTACTGCGGCTGCGCCGCCTTTGGCGATGGGGAAAAACGTATCGATGACACGTTGTCCTGTTATTAAAGGAACGGAAATAACTTGACGTTTACCAACCGGTCTCGCTTGACGAATCGGCCATTTTTGAACCGAAGTCAAAGGTGTTTCTACCCCATATTCATCGGTAACAACCAGTAGTTTTTCGTTGATGTTGTATGAACCATTGGGTTTAATAAAGGTAATGGTGCCTTTAACGTTGTTGGGAACCATGAGTCGATGTTGAATCAATGACGTTTCTGGGATGGTTGCGAAAATATCTCCGCCTAAGACTTTATCACCTAGTTTAAGGGTAAAGGTAATATCCCAAAGCTTGGTCTCATTTAATGAATTCAAGCCTCTTCCTTCAGAAACATACATCCCTGAGATTTCAGCCATTTCTTTTAATGGTCTTTGGATCCCATCAAAAATATTGGTTAAGATACCAGGACCTAAAGTAGCTCCTAAAGGACTGTTTGATTTAAAAATAGGTTCTCCTATTTTTAAGCCTGTTGTGCTCTCATAGACTTGGATGGTGGTATAGATGTCATCGATCCCAATGACTTCTCCCAGCAGCTCTTTATGACCTACATAGACCATTTCCAACATTTGAAAACCAACAGCCAGTTTTGTTTTTACAACAGGACCATTGATCGAATAGATGCTTGCATTTGCTTTCATCTTAACCTCCTAAAAATCCAGTTGAGAATGGGTCGTAACCATTCTTTCTGAACTCTCAATGTATAATCTAAGGATTCATCGATTTCAAGTAGACCAGCTTTATCCTTCATGATAA
>CAZXTB010000297.1:0-1912 GCA_964643535.1 uncultured Erysipelotrichaceae bacterium
ATTTTTTATTAATATTGTCCCTAAAGAAGCATTCTCTAAACCTTTTAAACCATTGATCAAGATAAGACTAAAGAAACGACGAGAATCTTCTATCTCAAGGATCGATTGATTGATTTCCAACATCAAAGCTCTTAATCGAGATAAACGAGCCACATCAATCTCATTTTGTTTGTTTAATTTATAGTCCAAGACATACACTAAAACTGCGCTTTGGTCTTGATAGATCACGCTTTGCCCTATAAGATCAAACCAAATTTTCTCACGAGAAGAACTTTCTAAATATATCTCTTTACGTGTAGCAACCTCACAATGAGAAAATTTTGTATAGAAATCAGTTAGCTTTAGATCAACGTTAAATTGATCGATCATGTGTTGGCTCAGGGAATCCTTGAATAAAACATGGGTCTCAGTGATGATCAGTTTAGGAAGTGGATCAACGAAATCTAAAAGATGAAGCATTTCCTCTTTTAGTACTTTTGGATTTGATGACAACTTGAATCTCCTTTGGGTGAAGCAGTTTTGTACTTCACTTTTTAATGCTTATATCCCCCTTCCCCAATAACATTTAACCACCACTCGGGGTCATCTTAATCATTTCCTTGGTGACACATTTTTAGCATTGTTTATGCTTCTGCTTTAACAATTCTTTAAATTACTACGAATTCCTCGAAATTCTCCATAAATATTTGGATAATCTGAGGATCAAATTGCTTCCCTGAATTCTCATTCATCTCGTTGACGACTTGTCTTCGTTCTAGAGCTTCACGATAGGTTCTTTTAGAGGTCATCGCATCAAAGGCATCCGCAACAGCAATGATACGAGAAAACAACGGGATTTCCTCACCTTTGAGGCCTTTGGGATACCCTAAACCATCCCATCTTTCATGGTGAGTTAATACACAATCTGCAATTTGAGAAAATTCACTGGCGGAACTCAAAATCCTGAAACCAGCATCAGAATGTTTCTTGATCTCTTTCCACTCATCGTTGGTTAATTTATCGCTTTTGTTTAGGATTTCGTCAGAAACCCCGATTTTACCAATGTCATGCATCAAGCCTGCGATCTTGATTTTCTCTATGTTTTTTTCATCCAATCCCATTTTGCGAGCCAATTTACCGCATATGATGCTTACTCTCTTAGAATGAAGCATTTCGCGCTCATTTTTCTCAAATAAGGAGTTCATAATAATCTCTATCGTTTTGCTTATAGCGCTATCCTTAACGATCAATTTTTCTGTTAACATCCTGCTTTCAGCAAGCTTAAACAACTCTTGATAACCCTCATCTTTTTCACTACGTGAAGCATGACCAATTGAAACCGAAATATTAATGTTTTCTACAGATTCACTTTCAATCAATTTATAGATCAAAGAAACTTTTTTAGCTAAGAACTGGTTTTCAATTCCATGATATAAGATCACAAATTCATTACTATTAATTCTAGCCAAGAGTGAACATTCAAAACAGTGTTCAGAAAGAATACTCGTGACTTTATTGAGCAATACATCCCCTGTTTTGAATCCATAGGCATCATTTATGATTTTCAAACCATTGACATTAACCAAAATAATCGATAGTTGTTTTCCTGGCTGAAGTTCGTTTCTTTCAATAAATTCTTCATAATACCTTCGATTAAACAAATCTGTCGTCTGATCGTGAAAGGCAAGGTGTTCAAGAAGGATCTCTGCGTTCTTTCTTTCTGTGATGTCTAAAATGATACCCATAATATATTCAGGTTCTGTAGGTGACAGTTGAACTTTCGACACGGTTAAGTTTGTCCACATCAAAGAACCATCTTTTTTAACATATCGTTTATCCAATGAAAAAGAATTGATTTCACCACTCGTGAGTCTTTCCATGTTTTCAACATCTGTTTTGATGTCCGCACTATAGGTGATATCATTGATATTTT
>CAZXTB010000298.1:0-1885 GCA_964643535.1 uncultured Erysipelotrichaceae bacterium
CGCGCGTACAGTGATTCTACATACGCCTCATGGGGATGTATTGACCCCAATGTTTATGCCAGTAGGAACCTTGGCGACCGTCAAGTTTCTTTCTCCTGAAGAAATAGAAGAGATAAAAGCAGGGGTCATCTTAGCCAATACCTATCATCTATGGCTTCGTCCTGGTGAACAGATCGTAAAAGCTGCCGGTGGCCTACATAAATTCATGAACGTAAAAAACCCGATACTCACCGATAGTGGTGGTTTTCAGGTTTTTTCTTTAGCAGATTCTCGTAAGATCACTGAAGAAGGGGTCACCTTTAAGAATCATCTTAATGGAGATACCATGTTTCTTTCACCTGAAAAAGCCATCCAAGTTCAAAATGATTTAGGTGCAGACATCATCATGAGTTTTGATGAATGTCCACCGTATCCAGCTACTCATGAATATATGAAAAAAAGCGTTGAACGTACTTTAAGATGGGCTCAACGTGGGAAAGACGCTCATAATAACCCAGCTCAAGCTTTGTTTGGGATCATTCAAGGTGGAGAATTTGAAGACTTAAGAGAATACAGCGCTAAGGCTTTGGTTGAGATGGATTTTCCTGGTTACTCCATTGGGGGAACCAGTGTAGGGGAAACCAAAGAGACTTTGTACAAGATGATCGATTACGCCATTAAGTACTTACCTTTAAATAAACCTCGTTATCTGATGGGCGTAGGCTCAACCGATGCGATCTTAGAAGGGGTTTTAAGAGGTGTTGATATGTTTGACTGTGTATTACCTACAAGAATTGCACGTCACGGAACTCTGATGACTTCTACCGGAAGACTCAATATCAGAAACGCTAAGAATGAACAAGACTTTGGACCCATTGATGTGGAATGTGATTGTTACACCTGTAAGAATTTTTCTAGAGCTTACTTAAGACACCTGATTCGATGTGATGAAGGTCTAGGTCAACGCTTATTATCGATCCATAACTTAAGATTTTTAATCAAACTTACTGAGGATGTTAGAACTGCCATCAACGAAGATCGTTTTCAAGACTTCAAAGATGAGTATTTTAAGAAACATCATCTTAATAGTATCAATTCAAAAGGATTCTAATGAAAACATCAGAATTTGATTTTGAGTTACCAGAAGAACTCATTGCTCAACATCCGCTATTTAATCGATCAGCTTCACGGCTGATGGTTTTGAACAGAGAAAATAAAACTATCTCAGATAAAGTGTTCACAGATCTAGTAGATCATCTACATCAAGGAGATGTTTTGGTACTTAATGAATCGCGAGTTCTACCAGCGAGACTTTTTGGGATAAAAGAAGAAACACATGCGCATCTTGAATGTTTGATTTTGAAAATAGAACACGATGAAGTAGAATGCCTCGTTAAAAAAGCGAAAGCAGTTCATTTAGGAACTGTAATCGATTTCGGGGATGGTGTTTTGAAGTTTGAATGTATTGGCATAGGAGAGAGTGGTATACGTCGATTTAAAATCATTACCAAAGGAATCTTTCTTGAACTCTTAGAAAAGCTAGGAACCATGCCTTTACCACCTTACATCAAAGAAAAACTTGATGATCAAGAAAGATATCAAACCGTCTATGCGAAAAATCCTGGATCTGCAGCTGCCCCAACAGCTGGACTTCATTTTACCCCTGAGCTTCTAAAACAAATAGAAGATAAAGGTGTTGAAATCGTTAAGATCACACTGCATGTAGGACTAGGGACCTTTAGACCAGTCGACGCAGAAGATTTAACTCATCATAAGATGCATGAAGAACTCTATGAAGTATCTGAAAAAGCTGCCCAACAACTCAATCAATCAAAAATTGCACAAAGAAGAATCATCGCCGTAGGAACCACCAGTGTACGAACCTTAGAGACTCAAATGAATCGAC
>CAZXTB010000299.1:0-1876 GCA_964643535.1 uncultured Erysipelotrichaceae bacterium
ACAGAAAACCCAATCATGACCCCTGTAGGACGAGAAGTCTTAGGTCGCATGTTCAATGTCTTAGGGGACTCCATCGATAACTTACCTAATCTAGGTAAAGAAGTTAAACATATGCCGATTCATCGTTTAGCTCCTGCTTTTGATGAACAACAGACTACCTCTGAAATCTTAGAAACTGGGATTAAGGTCATCGATCTATTGTGTCCTTACGTTAAAGGTGGAAAGATCGGTCTATTTGGTGGGGCTGGTGTAGGAAAAACAGTCGTTATGCAGGAACTTATCCATAACATCGCTACTCAACACGGTGGTTTATCTGTCGTTGCGGGTGTTGGAGAAAGAACCCGTGAAGGTAATGATCTTTATCACGAAATGAAGAACTCAGGTGTTCTTGATAAAACGGTCTTGGTTTATGGACAAATGAATGAATCGCCAGGGGCTAGAATGCGCGTTGGTTTAACGGGTTTAACCATGGCTGAGTATTTTAGAGACCAAGAGGGTCAAGATGTGCTTTTGTTTATCGACAATATCTTCCGTTTTACCCAAGCTGGATCTGAAGTATCCGCGCTATTGGGTCGTATACCATCCGCGGTAGGTTATCAACCTACCTTAGCGACTGAGATGGGTCAACTTCAAGAGAGAATCACTTCGACTAAACGTGGGTCTATTACTTCCGTTCAAGCGATCTATGTCCCTGCGGATGATCTAACTGATCCTGCGCCTGCGACAGCTTTCTCACACTTAGATGCTAAAACAGTGTTGGATAGAAACATCGCTGCTTTAGGGATCTATCCTGCGGTAGATCCATTAGAATCGAATTCTAGAATGTTGGATCCTTTATTGGTAGGAGAAGAACATTATCAAGTCGCTCGTGGGGTTCAACAGATCCTACAAAGATATCGTGAACTACAAGACATCATCGCCATCCTAGGGATGGATGAACTCAGCGATGAAGATAAAGTCGTCGTTAATCGTGCACGTCGTGTCCGTAACTTCTTATCTCAAGCTTTCTTTGTGGCTGAACATTTCAATGGATTACCTGGCCAATACGTTAAGAAAGACGATACCATTCGTAGCTTTAAAGCCATCTTAGATGGGAAGGCTGATCTTCTCCCTGAACAGGCCTTTATGTATGTCTCAACCATCGAAGAAGCCCAACTTAAAGCACAAGGCATGAAATAATGTTTCTGCTTAAGGTAATTACACCTCAAGCGAAAGTTCGCTTGATTAAAACCTCGATTCTTAATCTAGTTACCCCCAGTGGAGAAATGGGTCTTTTAAGTCATCATATGCCCATCATCACCATGGTTAAGATCTCTAAGCTCTCAACCATCGAAGAAGAAATTCGTCATCTCTATGCGGTCTCAGGAGGCGTCTTATTCTATAAAGACAACGAAGCGACCTTATTGGCGGATGCGTTTGAAAGCGAAGACGAGATCGATTTAGATCGTGCTTTAGCTGCGAAAGAACGCGCTGAAAAAAGACTGGACTCACAAGATTCCAACATCGACGATAAGCGTGCTAAGATAGCCTTATTAAAGGCGATCAATCGCATCAGTTTAAAGGAGTAATTATGTTTGAAGTAGCCTTAAGTTTAGTCGTATTTGCGCTCAGTTTATGGGCACTAGATGCCTTGAATTTTAATAAACTACTAAAAATAAACAAAGTAACACAGGCTCAATTACTGTATTTACTTTTAGCGATGGCGATGAGTACTTTGGTGCTTCAATTCCTTTTAGGCCTAAGAATTACCAATTGAAGTATGCTATAATATCAATGCTTATTTAATAAAGGAGACCACTATGTTATTTTCTAAACACGTCGGGATCGATTTAGGGACCGCAAACACATTGATTTATGTCAAGGGAGAAGGTGTCGT
>CAZXTB010000300.1:0-1871 GCA_964643535.1 uncultured Erysipelotrichaceae bacterium
CTGATACGCATCATCAAAGCAAGTGAAAAGTCCGTTCTCATTCAGTTTATTAAAATCATCGATAAACAAAGTCCCTTCTGTGTCACAACCATGCCATCTGCAAATAAACATACAATCGCAAATGATTGAAAAGGCACCCGATACTGAAGGTTCGTAGGTTATATCGATCCCATAATATTCATAGTTTGACGGGATATCCGTGTTGTCTCCATATGACCGAACCCATAGGATTTCCAATTGCTTCTGATCGATTCTTTCACCAAGATATTTCAAAACATCATCCTCAGTATTCAGAAAATCATCTGAGATGTAGTTACCGTGATGATCAAACCGTTCTGATCCTTCTCGATCTGTCCCTTTATAGATTCTTTGCGGTTGATCATCAAATGGTAATCCATAGATGTTGAGAGGATGCTTTTTAAATATGGGGAGATGTTTCTTATACAAGATTTCATAGGGGGTTGCTGTTATAAACGCAGAAAAACTCTCGATACGATTTTCAATAATCACACCAGTTTCTTCACAGTAGTATTGAGTTGTGAATTGATCTTTAACCATTCGTCTAAGCCGTCCCCTTCTCAAATATATAGTAGACTAGATAACCATTAAGCTAATTTCGACTGAGTGCGATTGAACCATGCTTCCAAAATGACGCCATAGACGATCCCGGCTACGAAGCTGACCGGATCTTGAAATCCTGTAGCACTGTAAAAAGCAAAAGATACAAGGAGCCCGATCACTCCGCCACGGATTAAGGATTGATTTCGATTAAGATTGGTCCAAGGTGCTCCAATGGTCAAACCAATGATGACGCGGTTATACCATAACGCAAAGACGAAAATGGGAGATGCGGTAAAGTTGGATCGAACCGACGCACCAATCACACATACAATACCCAATAAAGCTCCCCCGATCAGGGATTGGATCATTCTCTTACTCATAGTCTCCTCCTTGGTTGAAAAGACGAATTTTCTTTCCACATGCTTTCTCTATACCAGTTTATCATCTTTCCAATCAATGGATGGTCAAACTGATCGGTCATTATTCCAAACTTCTGCTACTCCACCATAACCACGATATAGATATTCAAACTGATTGGGATCAACCCTCACACTGTCAAGTTGACGAATCAATTCTGACAGTTTTATGTCAAATGTTTTCGTAAAAGGTTTAAACCAATGTTTCTTCATACCCATGCCGATTTTTGTGGGACCAAAAAAATGGGCTGCACTATTTTCAGGGAGCACTAACTTAGAGATTTTCTTAATTTTTGATTTTGGTAAGAATTCGTCCGCAAAGTAAGCATTAACATACCCGACACTTTCATCGAGATACTCAATATCAAAGGAGTTATATTTTTCCTTTAGGACACACACCAGCACCTGTTCCTTCCAACCTTGCCTTTTATAACGATCTAGAATGATTGCGATTATAAATCCATCTTCGAATTTGAAGGCCAAACAATCACCGGTACTGACTGAAGGTAATTCCCTTTCTTTTGGAGGTGGGCATCTTCTTCTTGGTCCCGGTTTCGGGTTTTGTAAACTTGTCCAAAACTGATTCAGTTTCTTTCTTCTTAATGTTAAATCCGATTCAGTGGAACCGAGTTCTTTATAGAAATTCAGATTTAGATCATTAGAAATTATGTTTCCGACTCGATTCAAAATGGTTTTAGATTGTTCGCAACACATCCATTCAGCCTTAGCTAAGGCAAAATAAACATCGTGCATAATTCCATCATCCTCATTGAATTCCTTCAAAAAATGACTCAGGATATCTTTTGTGATCTCAGAGACCGATTTTCCATGATCATACTGATCCATGAATTTATCGTAAACTTCACAGTATTGATCGCTTTGTTGGACTCCCAT
>CAZXTB010000301.1:0-1852 GCA_964643535.1 uncultured Erysipelotrichaceae bacterium
GACGACGTTGGGTCTCCCGTTGAATCTCCATGGCCTTTAAGGCTTCTTGAGCCTTGTCTAAAAGATGTTTAGAGGTTCTACGTCTAAGCTCAGCGAATTGTTCCCCTGCGCCTTTATTACGAGCTCCACCTGATCTTTGTCTTCCTACTGAATGATAGGTCAACATCGTTCTTGGGAGAAGATACTGTAAGGTAGCGACTTCGACTTGAAGCTTTGCTTCTCTACTTTTAGCTCTTTTTTCGAAGATCAAAAGAATAAGATGTGTTCTGTCGACGATCTCAGTTTCTAAGATCTCGGTTAAATTACGATGTTGAGAAGGACTCAGTTCATCTTGGGTTACGATCACATCGATGTTTTGAGCTTCTATATGGGTCCTAAGTTCTTCAAGTTTTCCACTTTTAAAATACGTCGCAACGTTTTTTTCTTCCATGCCTTGGATGAGCGTCATACAATGGGTCATCTCACAGGCTTCAATCAATTGGACTGTTTCTTCTACTTCAGATTCAAAATCAGGATTATTTTGATGCCTCACGGCAATCAGTAAGGTGTTAATCAATGACTTTCCACTCCAGTTCTAGATCGATGTCGAAATGTTTCTTAACACGATCTTGGCATTCTTTTACGAGATCTACCATATCTTGAGGTAAGGCATGACCTAGATTAACGATAAAGCCAGGATGTTTATCCGAGACTTCAGCTCCACCAATCGAAAAGCCTCTTAATCCTACCTCATCAAACAACTTCCAGACGTAATAGGATTGGCCTTCTTTATAAGGACGCTTAAATACGGATCCCGCATTGGGATATTGTCTAGGTTGTTTAAGATAACGATCTTTTTTATACTTTAAAATGGCCGTAAGGGTTTCCTCATCATTGCCTTTTTCAGCCATTAGACCACATCGGATGACCACTTCAGAAGAAGTAATCTTAGAGATCCGATATCCAAAGTAATCTTTATCAGGAATGATTCGTTTAAGTGTATTGGTGGTGGTGTCATACAGTTCGATCCAATTGACCAATTGACCAAAACTATATTCATATTGGCCCGCATTCATGATGAGGGCTCCCCCAACCGTTCCTGGGATGTCTTCTAAAAAGGCATAGCCTTTAAGGGATTGTTCAAGCGAAAACCAAGCCAATCGACTTAAGTTGACACCTGCATCAGCGATGATTTCTGTTTCATTAAGCACCAGTTCATCATCCATGATCGTGATGATGAAAGCCGTTGTTTCGTCGTATCTTTCTTTGGATAAAAGGATGTTGCAGCCTTTCCCAATAAGAACCCGTTTCTTATCCTTGGTAAGCTCTAAGACATCTAAGAGGCCTTGCGTATCTAAGGGTAAATAAACGATCGCAGCGATCACATCTAGGGCCAATGAATTGTATTTTTTAAGGGATGTTTCTTTTAAAGTCAAATACGCCATAGGGTCACTCTTTGATTCTCACGTATTTATGCGTGATGTTGGGATTGGGGGTCTTTCTGGATTGGATCTCAAAAATCTTCATCGATGAGATCAATGGGGTAAGCTTTTGATAACCATAGTTACGGGTATCAAACTCAGGATTACGTTTAGAGATGTAGTTTCCGATTTCACCTATAAATGCCCAGCCATCATCATCACTGTTTTCTTTGATGATGGATTTGATGATTTCAATGAGTTCTACCTTAGAGGTCTTCACAGATTTCTCATCACTGCTTTCTGGGGTAAAGTCTTGAAGTAATACTTCGAGATATTTAAACTTCTCACAGGCTGAGATAAAGGGCTGAGGGGTCTTCTTTTCACCCATCCCTAAGACATACTTCCCTGCTTCTCTTAAACGAGAAGCTAAACGAGTAAAGTCTGAATCCGAA
>CAZXTB010000302.1:0-1848 GCA_964643535.1 uncultured Erysipelotrichaceae bacterium
TCTATTAATTGGGCTAATGCCGAAACATCATTCGGTCCAGCCATCGGTAATCGATATACGCCTACATCCATCATATTTTTCTCCCTTTACGATTTCGTTATTTGGTATAGTTCTGCATATGCATAAAGTGCTTTGGTAAACAAGGAAAGAGGCGCTCTGGAAATACCTGCACCGATCATTCCTACTCCTGCTTCTTTGCTGGCGATTGCCGTATTGATAACTGGAAGTATTCCCGTTTCCAAGACTTTAATCAGATCAATTCCTGTCGGAGTACCTCGGAAATCAAGATTTGGGATGGTATAAGCCTCACTTTCAGAGAGGCAAATCTCATACATGTCTTTTGTGTGATTTAAAGCATCCTGATATGTTCCTGCTCCTAAAAATCTTACGATCGCGGCTCCCGCGGCCATAGCAAATCCACCAACTCCGCCAGTCTCCATAATGGCACTGTCACCAATGTCTTTATTGGCATCTGCAGCGGTGTAACCAGAGAAATAGAGTCCCTCAACTTCAGCGGATGGCGCTGTAAACCATTGATCACCTAAGCCACTGACACGAATGCCTATCTCGACACCGTTTCGTGCAATGGCAGTTATCATCGTACTGTATTCTATATGGTGAGCCGCATCGGCAGACGCTTTATTTGCAGCCATGGCGAAATTAAGAAAGAATTGATCATTGTTTATGGTTAAAAAGCGAATGATTTCTACCAAGGTTTGATGATCCTCACATGTCTCTGTCAAATGATTAAGGATTGTTTTAATGAAGATTGCACTTGATGCCCCGTTTCTCATATGAAGCTCATCACCCATATTCAAAGCTTGCGCGATCAATACCTTCAAGTTGATTCCTCCCGCATGAAGTACTGTTCTTTTTAAAGCAGGAGCTAGGACAGTCTCAATCCACTTTAAGCGTCTTATGGTATTATCACCGAAGGCACCAAAACGCAATACATCTCCAGCTCCTTCATTCAACGTGGAATAAGCATAATTACCGTGTTCCTGATTGAGTACAACCAGAAGTGGCATTGAATATGATATGATGCCCGTCATTGGACCAACACAACGATAATGATGACATGGTTCGAATTTGATCTTGCCCGATGAGGCCAGTTCAAAAGCCTCCTTATCAGTCTTAACCAATCCTTCATATTTGACGGCAGCAACAATGGCCCCTTTCATAGGACCGCACATTTCAGCCCACTCAATGGGTGGACCTGAATGCAGGAAGGTCATTTTATCCAAACCAATCGACTCATGTGCTGACACGACATCGACCCAAAAGGGTTGAGCATTCTTTAATTTACGAACTGCTTTTTGATTAGCGAGTAGTATAGTTTCTTTCATGTTTTCTCAGTTCACTGGTTTAGCAGCGCTAAAATTTCGGCAATCCGAACATCTCCACCAGCAACCGGTTTCCATAGAATATGGATTGAATGAACCTTCTGATCTTGTAGAGACTCCTGAAAACTCTCCAAACCAATATTGACTACCTTCAATGGCAGGGCAAATAAATCATTGATCATCATAATCCTCCTTCTATGGATTTAAAATCCGACAGCATCTATTGATCATCTCAGATGCATTATGTCGAACATATTATGACATTCGAGCTTTTCGATGTCATTGGATTCCCGTTCAAAATGGGAACCATTTTTTTGTGCAAAATGCCCAAACATTTAAATGATTTTAAAAAAGGCAGTATACAATCGAAACTGCATACCGCCTTGTTTTTTCACCTGTCGGACGAACCAGACTCGGAGTTATGCTTTAACAGTAGAGCTAATGACGAGATCCTTAGGATTTCTGAGGATAACGCCCGTATGCTGTAGATATTTCATGAAATATA
>CAZXTB010000303.1:0-1841 GCA_964643535.1 uncultured Erysipelotrichaceae bacterium
CAGAGCTCTAGTAAGATCGAAAGCGAGGCTACCGCTCTTGCGGTTACCACATCGAAACTTTCTTTTATACAAGGTAAATTCTCGACTCGGTCATTGACGACCCAGACATTGGTTAAACCCAGTTCTATAATCAAATCGCTTAGAAACTTACATCGTTTAGCGGTAGGCTCAATCAAGGTCACTTCGATGTCATCTCTAATGATGGCGAGACAGAGTCCTGGAAATCCAGCTCCTGATCCCACATCCGCTACTCTATCATGGGCTTTTAGATGAGGCGAAATCAAACAACTGTCTAAGAAGTGTTTCTCATAGACTTCTTCAGGATCGGTGATGGCGGTTAGATTCATGACCTTATTGACCTCGATCAAGCGATTCAAATAGGTCTCAAATTGAGCCATAACGACGTTTAAATCGCGGGTAGTGAACACGCTGAGTTGGTGTTTGAAGGTTTCCTGATTCATAGTAGAATTATATCAAATTCCCTCATGGTTTTTTACACTTTGTCCGATTTGTTTTTCTTGATGGCCAGGAAATTGACCAACACGGTGATGTCGGCAGGATTGACCCCTGAGATCCTTGAGGCTTGACCTAAGGTCAAAGGTTGGATCTTGGTGAGCTTTTGACGGCCTTCGATGGATAGATGAGGGACTTGCGCATAATCGAAAGCAGGATCCAGTTTAAGGTTATTTAAGGTCTCATGACGTTTGGCTTCTTTGAGGGCTTTTAGAATATAGCCTTCATATTTGATTTCGATTTCAGCCGCATCGATGACTTCTTTCTCATAAGGACTAAAATCAAAGAATGGGATTAGGTCAGTACTGGTAATATGAGGTCTTTTTAGACACTCATACGCACTAAGTCCTTCATTCATATCGGTATAGCCCTTTTCTTTCATTAAGGTATTCATCTCATCCTTAACGGTATATCTTACCGACTTAAGATGTTTGATGAGGGCTTCCGTTTGAAAGGCACGAATTCGTACGATATCGATGCGTCGTTGAGGCAACAATCCAATCGCATAGCCTTTCTCAGAGAGTCGACTTTCCGCATTATCATGTCTAAGCAATAGACGATGTTCAGCACGTGAGGTCAATAGCCGATAAGGTTCTTGAGTTCCTTTGGTGACCAAGTCATCGATCATGACTCCTATATAAGCTTCATCTCTTCCTAAAATCAAAGCTTCTTTACCTTGGAGCTTTAATGCCGCATTGATTCCAGCCATTAAACCTTGACCGGCTGCTTCTTCATAACCACTGGTCCCGTTGATTTGACCCGCACAGAATAAATTCGAGATCGTTTTTACTTCTAAACTAGGATAAAGCTGCGTCGGTTCAATCGCATCATACTCGATCGCATAGGCATACTTATCGATGACACAATTCTGTAAACCAGGCAAAGATCGAATCATTTGGCCTTGGATTTCATGAGGCATAGAGGTTGAGAAGCCTTGTATATAGGTCGTATCTAAGGATCTAGATTCAGGTTCTAAGAAGATCTGATGTCTATCTTTATCGGCGAATCTAACAAGTTTATCTTCAATGGAAGGACAGTATCTTGGGCCAACTCCTTCGACCAAGCCAGAATACATCGCTGATCGTTTAAGATTCAGTTTAATGACAGAATGGGTCTCTGGTTGAGTATAGATGAGATAACACGGAACTTGATCCTTAGGATAGTCTTCTTTTGGGAAATCCAAAGAGAAATGAATAAAGTCTTGATCACCTGGTTGAATAACACCTTGCGTAAAATCGATCGAGTTCGTTTTGATTCTAGGAGGTGTTCCTGTTTTTAGTCTAAAGGTCTTAAGACCAGCATCTCTTAAGGATTGAGAAAGATCCATG
>CAZXTB010000304.1:0-1821 GCA_964643535.1 uncultured Erysipelotrichaceae bacterium
TTTAAAGTGTTTAAAACAAATGATTTGATTGCTTCTATCGTAAAAGCTCGTTGTTCATAAGGAGTGATCGTAGCGGTCCCATCACCTTTTTGAAGTCCATAATTACCGAATTGAGCGTGATTTCCACCTTGGATAGAGATATACTCAAAGCCTTCTAGTTTTGATCCATCCAATACCGTATCATTACTCCCTTTTAAAATAAGTACGGGTCGATCTGTTTTTTCAAGAGGATAGGCTGCCAATAGAATGAGACCCAAATACTTATCAGGGTTTGTTTTAAAGTGAGAATACGCCATAGCGCCTCCTAAGGAATGGCCAGCCATATACCAAGTTGTGATCTGTGGATTTTCTTTTCGTACGCGATTTGCCGCATCGATGTCAAACACAGCTAAGTTAAAAGGCATCTTAACTAGAAAGACGGAGATCCCTTGTTCACTGAGTTCTAGACTTAGTTTAGAATAAGCCTTATCTTCGACTTTACCACCTGGATAAAAGATGATGCCTACTGTAGAGCCTTCACTAAGAAAAGCATGGATGGTAGAACTTTGAGCTGTGGATTGAGCATAGGCTGCCAATCCAACATCGTCAGCTTTTGAATAATCCAAGGTATACACATAGAAACCAACCCCTAATAATACAATTAGCGCTAAGAATCCTAAACCTATTCTTTTTAAGATTTTCTTCATTTGTTCCCCTTAAAGCAGGTTTAAACCTGATTAAATTGTAGTCTTTATCCTAAACGTTCTCCATTGGCTTGACTGAAAACAAGAATAAAACGTTGAAAGGCTTATTTTCTTAAAGAATCAAGCGTTTTTCCTTGGTGATGAGATAGATGTGGAAACTTGGATCGATGAATGATTTGGGAAGCATAGATCCCATGATGACCTGAACTAAGATAACTGATCAAGATCGCCATTAGATAAAAAGGTAAAGCTTTAATCCCAAACAATTCAAGTCCTAAAACAACAGTACTTAGTGGGGTATTGGCAGCACTCCCAAATACAGCGAGTAAACCTAAAGCGGCTAAAAGAGAAGGTGATATCGATGTGAGTTGTCCTATCAGTCCACCTAAAGAAGACCCTATCCCAAAAAGAGGTGTAACTTCTCCTCCTTGAAGTCCAGAACCTAAGCTAAGTACAGTTAGGATGAACTTCATCAATGGATCAAAAAAAGTTACTTTCCCATCAAAACCAGCTTGAATCAACCATGTGCTCAAGCCTTCATAACGGGTCGCATTTAAAGTGATCATTAGGATCACCACCAAGCTTGTCCCAAGAAAACCACGCATCAGCGGATGAGAAATATACTTAAGGTAGATTCTTTTTATTTCATGAATTGAAATGGAGAAGAGTCGTCCTACCCAACCAAAAAGGATTGATGACAATACAATGACCCCAAACAAGATCCATGTCCATTGAGGATAGGCTAGGATGTGATATTGAGTGTGAGTAATACCCAAGTGAAGACATATCGCATTGGCACTAAAGGATGCGATAAGACAAGGAAGGGTAGCTTCTAAAGAGAGCTTACCAACAAAGGCCACTTCCATCCCAAAGAGCGCTCCTGATAAAGGTGTTCCGAAAACAGAGCCGAATCCTGCACTGATCCCAGCCATAAGCAAAAGTCGTTGATCATTTTTATTAAGTTTAAACAGGTGTGAGACTTGATAGGATAATGTACCACCGATTTGAACCCCGGTTCCTTCTCTTCCTACAGATCCTCCAAAAAGATGGGACAGTATCGTAAAGAAGAATGTAAGGAAAGCCATTCTTAAAGGAACAGGAGTCTCCTCATGAACACTCTGTAGGATAAGGTTATTTC
>CAZXTB010000305.1:0-1819 GCA_964643535.1 uncultured Erysipelotrichaceae bacterium
CTTTTAGACCCACTTCAGGATTGGCGCCTGCGCCTAAACCT
The DNA here is from genome assembly GCA_964643535.1 of uncultured Erysipelotrichaceae bacterium. Lineage (GTDB taxonomy): Bacteria > Bacillota_I > Bacilli_A > Erysipelotrichales > Erysipelotrichaceae > UBA2212. The sequence continues at coordinate 42 of CAZXTB010000305.1, forward strand.
TTGGTGGTGGTTCTACCTAAAATGATCTTATTCTTACATGGGGAAATATTAAGGACTTGTAGATCCGTGTTGGTGACAAAAAACTCGACCCCTTTGAGTTCATCTTCGACCATACGATTGACCGCGTTACATCCGGCCCCACCGATCCCAAAGACTTTTATTTTCGCTACTTGGTTGTACTGCAATTCACTCATATGGCCTCCTAGTTTTTACCTTTTTCAAACATCGTTTTAAACTTATTCCCTAAAGTATCTTCTGGGCTTGTTTTCCCCATACTTGCTTTTATTTTAACACTAAATTGCTCCATCTCCACAGCACTTTGATAGAGTCTATACGCACTTTGATCTTTAAGCACATAGAATAGACCCGCACAGACACTTAAGGCTGAGGATCTTACGCCTAAGGTTTCAGAAATATAGACACTACAAGGACAACCCAATTGACGACTTACGGTTTCAGCTAAACCGTTGATGTCGGCGGATTCTCCACTTAAGACGATTTCAATGGTCGAATCTCCTAAAAGAGGAGATATGGCTTTATGGACGCTTTGAAGCCATGCATCAAGTTTAGGTTCAATCAAAGCAGCCACATCGTTTTCTGTAAGGGTATAATTCTTCTCTTCGCTTGACCATAAATAGATGGGTGATTTCGGATATTTTTGTAGACCCAAACGAACATTATGATGAAGTAAACGATCCGCTACTTCTAAAGGTAGATGATGTTTCTCACTGATGGCTTGAATCATCGATGAACTACCTTCTTGTAGGACTTCGGTAGACATCAGTTTTCCTTTAGCGAAAAGACTAAGCGCTGTGCTTTGTCTTTCTAGTTTCATTAAGACGATATAATGATCCAAGGATTTCTCGAAAAGGCTGGCTTCTTTTCCAATCGCAAAACCATCTAAAGAAATCTCAGTGATTTCTAAACCAGCTTTTTCTATGACGCTGGCATATTGATACACCAGTTCTTTATTGGCACACAATAAATCGATGTCTGCGATAAAGGACTCACAGCTTTCATCGATGGGAAGTCGTCGTAAAGAGACCCCATTAACGATGCATTTATTGATGATGACGTTGACGATTTCTAAATCCTTCGCTAGAGGCATTTTAATGGCTTGTCTTACTGCTTTTTGAAGATCTAGTGCCGTTATACGCTGAGATACATCTACGCTTACCTTTTGATTTAAACGCGTCATAGAAGCACTCGGTAAGGCCAATATAACACTCTTGATAGGGAAACCTATGTTCTTAGCTGTATTTTCAAGGGCTTTTTTTAAACTATTCACAACAGCATTCTGATCGAAAATAAACTGTCCTAGAATGCCAGAAGAGAGAACTCTTTCAACTTTTAGTACAGTTAGTCTTTGGTTATGAAATTGTCCCACCACTAGGCGGATTTCATGATCGGTCAGTTCTAAAGCTGCATAGATATTCTGATCATTCATGGTCCATCCTCCATCTTCTTTTTAAATTATAACACATCTTGTTTTCAGTTCATTATTTTAAACGAAGCTCTTGCAAAGTCCTTTTTTTCGTGGTAAACTTTACAAGCATTAATGAAAGGGGGTCTACGGAACATGTCAAGAGTTTGTGCCGTAACCGGTAAAAGAGCGCTTTCGGGCAACAAACGTTCACACTCCTTGCAGGCAACCCGCCGCAAATGGAATGTTAACTTACAAAAAGTTTCAGTCGTGGTTAATGGAAAACCTCAGAAGTTACGTATTTCCGCCCGTGCATTGAAGACTTTAAAGGCTCAACAAGCAAACTAAATCGAGA
>CAZXTB010000306.1:0-1414 GCA_964643535.1 uncultured Erysipelotrichaceae bacterium
GCCAGTTACATTGTCCCGACTGCTGGCAGTAACGAACACTGTGGAATCCCAACCAACGATGGCATCAAGCATCTCGACATAATCAGTGTAGGAACTTGTAAAGGTGAATACGATGTTCGTCACCAACATCTCAGTGTCTGTACTGGGGATGTTGGAAGTAGTGGAGTTGATACCGTGGTAACTTTCAATTAATTCTTTGAGCTTATAGACAAAACCTGGATCTTCATAGGTAGGCAGCTTCGGATGAGACACGATTGGATCATTGACGACCCATGAGGCGATCCTGATATCATTGGTAATCAAAATCGGTTGAATTCTCAGTTCAAATTCTTCGGAGGTGATGGGGGATTCAATCTTGTCATATTCTACATTGACATCCGTCAATGCCTTATCGATTTTTTGATCAAGACCACTACCATTTTGAAGTTGAGCATCAATCACGGTTTTTTGATCCGTCAAAGTATTCTTAAGGATTTTTTGAGTATCAATAGAGGCTTGCAGAGGTAGAATCACAAAGACTAAAGTCAAAACAATGGTTGAAATAAACAACAGAAACAACAGAAGATTACGTTCGCGTCTGGTGACTTTCATGTTATTGTCCTACTTTCATGGCAACCAAGACAGTGCCAATGTATTTTCCTGCATCTGCATCATATCCATAATAGTTGACCTCTTCAAAGTAATTCAAGTTATTGAGATTGCGTGCGAATTCGGAAGGTCTGAGGAAATTGCTGGATTGAGTTTTTAAGGTAAACCATTGTCCGTCAAAATCAATGGACAGAATCCTTGTGTCCGGGGGTATGCATGAATTGATCTTTGCGATGACGACGGAATCCAGTTCAGGCATAGCGCCTAAAGCAGCATTGAGGGACTTCAATTCAATCAGTATTTCATTGAGGTCGGTCAATTGTCTTTGTTTAGCGGCAATCTCCGTGATGCGTCTGGCAATGTCTGGACTCGACACATAGTTTTGGAGTTCCTTATTGGTTTCTTTCAACGTCAAATCATCGAAATATAATTTTGCCGAGTAAGCTCCCAACAACAAAACAGAAACCAAAAAGATGGCAGTAAAATTCAGAGATTTCGAACCTTGATTCTTACGTTTCTTTTCTGATAACTGATAATTCTCGAGTAGGTTAATATTGTCCTTTTTCATGGTTATTTCCTCAGCGCTGCTCCAATCGCATTCAAATAGGGCAGGAAGCTGTCCTCTCTTCCACTAAGAAACTCAGGTTTCGGATACAGAATGGTCTCAACGGACAGACTTTCCTGAACAGCGCCTTGAATATTGCTGATCAAAGGATGATCTCCAAATATTACGACGCGTTGAATTCCGACATGGGAAGGACGGGTATACTGGTACTGCATCATTTTATTGATGTTGTCTTCGATTTCCCCGATCCATTCAACTCGA
>CAZXTB010000306.1:1424-1814 GCA_964643535.1 uncultured Erysipelotrichaceae bacterium
GTCTGTTGTTTCTCGTCAGGATGTACTTCTTGTTTTCAAACAGATACAGTTTCATAATGTCGTTTTCGACATCTGCCACAATGATCGGGTTGACCCCATCAAAGATATTAGATTTAGAAACCAATTTGATCACACTGGTCGCGGCTGTATCCACAGCATCGATCTTGATCTGATTCTTATTGCATAGTTCGACATAACTGGCGAGGGCTTTCTCGGCAATTGCTACAGCCAAGACACGGATGTGTGTTTTATGTTCTTCTGTTGTCTCCTCCAAGATGATGAAATCAATAATGAAGTCATGGGTCAAGTCTAAGGTAGCAATCATTTCGCTGCGTACAACAAAAGAAATCCGTTTATCATCCACTTTAGGAATGGTAAGTTCACGATAGA
>CAZXTB010000307.1:0-1811 GCA_964643535.1 uncultured Erysipelotrichaceae bacterium
AGATGGCTCTTGGAAGAAGATGCCTTGTGCAGAAACGATGATCGCTTATGGTTTAGATAAACCTAAGGCTTTCGCTGATGATATGGTGTGGTTTATGAAGGCTTGGCAAAAAGCCATCTTCAAAAGGATTCAGTTTCCACCCATCATTACTGTTAGTCGAGGATCATTTGGTTTTGATTATCGAGAAAGCCAATTGTCTTATCTAGAAAATTCAGAAATAAAAGAGCTCTTGGATAAAATAAGAGGACGATAAAAAAAGGTGAATTAAATTCACCTTTTTTCTTTAGTCTAATTGGAATAAGAGATCTGTATAGCAAGGAATTGGATAATCTTCAATCGGGATAAGGCTTTCTAGTTCATCCGCCAAGGCTCTGGTCTTTTCAAACAAAGGGACCAAGTCTTTTCTAAGCGATAGACCTTGTTCCTTATGGTCAAGAGCACCAGTGCTCATGACCAATTGATCTTTTAGGGCTTGTAGATGAGTACTAAGTTCATTGGTTAGGCTGGTTAAATGGGCAAGCTTAGCTTTTGGTGAGGCAAGATCTTTGATCGGTAATAAACGAATGATCTCATCTTCGCCTGCAGGTAAGATTTGACGAGAGACCATATCGATGAAGGTTCTTGTCTCCACTTGAATTGTTTTGATGTAGAGTTCATAGAGGATCTCACTTCTGGCTTGTACTTCAGGACGAGTATAGATCCCATTGCGTTCAAATAAGGATAAGGCTTTTTCTTCAGTCAAGGATCCAATCGCTTCAACGAAGGAAGAGATGTTTGGAAGACCACGTTTAGCGGCTTCTGTGACCCAGCTTTCTGAATATCCATCCCCATTAAACAAGACACGTTTGTGTTTCTTTATGATTTCTACGACGATCTTTAAGGCTTCTTCACGAGTATCTTGAAGATATTTAAAAGGTTCTAATCGATCCGCAACCGTTCTCATGGTTTCTGCGACAATGGTCGCGATCATGGTGATGGGGGTTGCGATGGATAGGGAAGATCCAATCATACGGAATTCAAATTTATTGCCTGTGAAGGCAAAAGGCGAGGTACGATTACGATCGGTATAATCTTTAGGTAAATAAGCCAAGTTTTTAATGAAACCAAACTTAATGGCTTCTTCAGTGGCTTTAACTGGGGTATTCTCAATCATCTTCATAAAGATATCTTCGATGAGATCTCCTAAGAACACAGAAATGATCGCAGGAGGTGCTTCATTGGCTCCTAAACGATGATCATTACCAGGGCCTGATGCGGATAAACGAAGGATTTCTGGATAAGTATCGATCGCTTTTAAAATCGATGCGACCACCAATAAGAATCTTACGTTCTCATGAGGTTTATCACCTGGTTCTAATAGATTCTGACCATCATCGGTAATCAAGGACCAGTTGTTGTGTTTACCTGAACCGTTGATCCCTTTAAAAGGTTTCTCGTGTAAAAGGCATTCCATCCCATGTTTCTTAGCTGTTTTCTTTAAGACATCCATCATGATCTGATTTTGATCGACGGCGATGTTGGCTTCTTTGAAGACAGGACACAATTCAAACTGCGCAGGAGCTACTTCATTGTGTTCTACTTTAGCGTAGATCCCAACTTTCCATAGTTCATGATTGACTTCTTCCATAAAGTTTTTTACACGATGAGAAATAGAACCAAAGTAATGATCTTCTAGTTCTTGTCCTTTAGGAGCAGAAGCACCCACTAAGGTACGACCCGCTAAAAGAAGATCTTTACGTTTTTCATACATGGCTTTATAGACCAGGAAATATTTCTGTTGAGCTTCAACCACAATTTTGAGATGTTTGAAA
>CAZXTB010000308.1:0-947 GCA_964643535.1 uncultured Erysipelotrichaceae bacterium
TCCTTGAACGTATCGATTTGGCCAAGGAACATCGTGGTGTCATCGAAGAATTAAAAGACGCTCAAGGCGATAAACGTAAGAAATTGATCAAACGTTTAGAAACCATCGATGCGTTTAGAGATTCAGACAATGAACCTGAATGGATGGTTCTAACCGTACTTCCAGTTATTCCACCTGATCTTAGACCGATGCTACAGTTGGATGGTGGACGTTTTGCCACCAGTGATCTAAATGATCTTTATCGTAGAGTCATCACAAGAAACAGTCGTTTAAAAAGATTGATCGAAATGGGCACTCCGTCCATCATAGTTCAAAATGAAAAGCGTATGCTTCAAGAAGCTGTCGATGCCCTCATCGACAATGGCCGTCGTTCTAAGCCAATCGCAGGGGCAGGACAACGTCCGCTTAAATCCTTATCCCATAGTTTAAAAGGGAAACAAGGTCGTTTTAGACAGAACTTATTGGGTAAACGTGTCGACTTCTCTGGTCGTTCCGTTATCGCTGTAGGACCTGATCTGCGTATGTTTGAATGTGGTATCCCTCGTGAAATGGCGATCCAGTTGTTTAAACCTTTCGTCATCAATGAGATGGTTTATCGTCAATTGACTTCTAATCCTAAATCCGCTGAGAAACTGATCGAAAGACAGGATCCTCGTGTATGGGACGTCGTTGAAGATGTCATCCACAATCATCCAGTTCTATTAAATCGTGCGCCTACTTTGCATAGACTAGGTATCCAAGCTTTCATGCCTAAATTGGTTGAAGGAAGAGCCATTCGTTTACATCCACTGGTAACCCCTGCGTTCAACGCCGACTTTGATGGTGACCAGATGGCTGTCCACGTGCCTTTGAGTGAAGAATCACGCGCTGAAGCTGAAGTCTTGATGTTGGGTTCCAATAATATCTTGGGTCCTAAAGATGGTAAGCCAATCGTTACGCCTTCCCAA
>CAZXTB010000308.1:957-1811 GCA_964643535.1 uncultured Erysipelotrichaceae bacterium
TATAAAGGCAGAACTCTTAAAAGCCCTAGGCGATATGGATGGATTCAATTTATGGACTCGTTTTGGTGAAAATGAAGGTCATATCTATAAAGACATCAACGAAGCCTTAATGGCTTATGAATCCAAAGAGATCCATATTCATACCCGTATTGCGGTACGTGCTAGATCTTTAGGTAAAGATGGCTTTACACCTGCTCAAAATGCTTCCTATTTGATTACCACCGTTGGGAAACTGATCTTCAATGAAATGTTCCCCAGTGATTTACCTTACATCAATGAAGTCTCCAAAGAGAACTTCATCTCAACGCCGCAGCGTTATTTTGTCCCACTTGGTGAAAACGTCAAGAAATATATCCAATCCTTAAAGATCAGCAATGACTTTAAGAAAAAAGACTTAGGGACCATCATCGCAGAAGTATTCAATCGTTATGGCACCTCAAAGACTTCCGAAATCTTAGATAAGATCAAAGACAACGGCTTTAAGTATTCGACAGTTGCTGGAATGACCGTTGCGTTAAGCGACATCGTTGTCTCCCCAAACACAGCCAATCTCGTTGAGGATGGGAAGATCAAAGAAGCCAGACTGATGGACCTCCGTCAAACCGGCCGTTTGACCCCTCGTGAGTGGGAACGTCATGTGACCATTTTGTGGGACCGCATCAAATCCGACATCGGAAAAGATTTGGAAGCCCATCTGCCTCGTAAAAACCCCATCAATATGATGAAGACTTCCGGAGCGCGTGGGAATGCATCTCACTTTACACAGTTGGCGGGAATCCGCGGATTGATGGGTAAACCGATCTCATCCACCAAATCTCATCAAGCTGAAACCTCCCAGAATATGGAAGGCAAGA
>CAZXTB010000309.1:0-554 GCA_964643535.1 uncultured Erysipelotrichaceae bacterium
CCAGGACCTCTGCATCACTGGGATAAGACTGCGTGATTGGGCTCTGTCCATTTCTGTAACCTGAATAACATACTGCCGGTTTGTACTGAAACATAGGGATTCCTTTCTTATCAATGTTGATGGGTCGAAACGAGTCGACATTCATGACTGGATGAGCATTCATCAGATGTTTATGGTTCTGATGATGGATGCATCAAATCACTCTTACTTATTCTATCATAGCCTAGATGGACCACTATGGATAAATAGTTTCCTTTGATGAGTGTCGTTTGGGTCAACCGATGAGAATGCTTAAGATTTCCTTATATATCTATGGCTGTTTTAATGACTCGTAGAAAAAAGAGGAGTTTTTTCAAAAAGTATTGACATCAATGTTTTCGTAAGCTATTATTGGTATAACGGTAAACTAAAGGAGAAAAATGGCTTCAATTGTAGAAATCGCAAAAATGGCGAAGGTCAGTAAAATGACTGTCTCAAATGTCATCAACAAAAAATACGAAAAAGTTTCTAAAGAAACTCGTGAACGCATTGAACGTATTCTGATTGAAACAAAC
>CAZXTB010000309.1:564-1806 GCA_964643535.1 uncultured Erysipelotrichaceae bacterium
CAACTATACGCCCAATCTTTTTGCCCGAAATTTAAAATCAAACAGTTCCAAGATCATTCTGTTTACGATCCCACAAACGATTGAGAATGATCCCTATAAAAATACCGCTTTCAATAATCCGTTTTATGGTGAATTGATTAATAGTATCGAGTTCAATTTGCGTAAAGCAGGTTACTATTTGATGTTCAGATTTGTCAGTGACGAAGAAATCCTGAGTAATCTTGTGTTGAATTGGAATGTGGACGGGGTCATCATTCTTGGTGCTGTAAAAAAAGAAATCAGAACAGTCTTTAAAGACATCAACGTCCCGGTGGTATTCATTGATACTTATGCAGATCTTGAAGAGAGTGACTCCATCGTTACCGAAGATGAACAAGGTGGCTTTATTGCGACAAGTCATTTGATTGAAAGAGGAAAAAGAAAAATTGGAGTTGTCGTAAGCTCAATACAAGAAGTTGGTGTTGCGAGCAAACGCTATGACGGATACAGACGTGCATTGAAGGAAAATAACATTCCTTTCAATGATCAATGGTTGTTTGAAGGCTTTCCATCTTTTGAATTTGGAGCGTTGATCGCTCAAAAAATCGCCGAAGAAAAAGAAACCTTTGATGCCTTGTTTGTCTATTCAGATGTCATGGCCATTGGCGTGATCAAAGGTTTGAAATCCTATGGATTACGAGTGCCGCAAGACATCTCGGTGATCGGTTTCGACGGTTTGTATATCGGAGATCTTTGCGAACCCAGATTAACCACAATAAAGCAGGATATTACCGCCAAAGGACAGATGGCTGTTGAATTACTGGTGCGGAAACTTGATGGTCGTTCATTGACTTCCGAGCAACTGACCTTACCGGTAAAACTCATAGAAAAAGAATCCGTTTAGTGCATTGTCGCTCAATGAATTGTTGATGGCCAGTAAGGTTTACCGATAAACTAAAGGAGCTAACATGAATTGGTGGCAAGAGTCAGTCGTATATCAAATCTATCCGAGAAGCTTTAAGGACAGCAATAACGATGGGATCGGTGATCTTCAGGGCATTATCTCTAAACTGGATTATCTTGAATATTTGGGAATCGATGTGGTTTGGCTCTCCCCAGTCTATGAATCCCCCAACGAAGACAACGGATACGATATCAGTGATTATTTCAGAATCATGAAAGATTCTGGTTCGATGGAGGATATGGATGAGCTGATCCTATAAGCCAAGCAACATGGTATCTCGAGTGTAATGGATTTTGTTG
>CAZXTB010000310.1:0-1803 GCA_964643535.1 uncultured Erysipelotrichaceae bacterium
TGAGAAGATCTGCCCATAGGTTTGAAGGATAAAGCCAATAAACAATATGATTCCCGCAAAGAAGCTATAACCCACCAATCCTTTGTTTCTCCAAAAGGGTCGTCTAAACGCGATAAAACTTAAGGCAATCGACGCCAATAAACCTCTTACTCCCATCAATATAAACGGAGTCCATCCTCGATTAAGCGCTTCTTGAACCGCCACAAAAGAAATCCCCCATAAAAGGGAGGATGTCAGTAAAGCTATTTTGCCTGTGTTTGTTTTTGAGCTTAGGGGCATAATTGTTCTCATTATACTTGAGAAGCCCCCACTTCTCAAGCCATCTTGACTAAACATCACTTAAAAGCGCTTACTTGTTTAGATAACTGGGATAAAGGATTTTAAAGCCAAAGAATAAAGATAAGTTCTCACCGGAAGTTCAGGACGCATCTGTTTAAGCACCTTAGTGTAGTCTTTAAGTTGATCAGAGTAAAGTTCTAGTAATGTCTCTTTAGAATCAACTCGGTCCGTTTTATAGTCGACTAGATACGTTGCCTCATCGGTAAACGACACCATATCCATATATCCATGAAGGACTTCGTTTTCAATCAACGCATAGAAAGGATATTCATGATGAATGTCACCTAATGCCAGTTCAGTATAGATCTGATCTTTATAGAAACTCATAACCGCATCTAGATCAGAATCAGATATATCTGATTGAAGTTGCTTGATCATTGCCTCAGTTACTCCTTGATGAGGAAGCTTCTCGAAGAGTTCATGAATCAAGGTCCCATGATTGGCTCCGATGTTAGTATCGAAGTTTAGTTTAAAATGCGTAAATTTGGTATGTTTAGACGATGGTGTCTTGAACTCAATGGTGGACTCATCTTTTTGAGTGATGACCAAGGTTTGAGCTTCAACGACTGGAGGATTGATTTGAGTTAAAGTCGTTGGGGAAGGCACTTCAATGTGTTTATAAGCTTCATTCGGTTTAAGAGCCAAAAGGATCCAGTTGGTTGGACCTAAAGTATTCATAATACTTGTATAAGATAAGCTAGGATGTGTTTTCTTTGGTTTGGTATCAACGATGATCAGCTTATTTTGTGCTCTTGTCAAAGCAACATAGAGTAAACGAACTTGTTCTTCCACATCATCTTGAATGGCTTTCATCTCAATCGCAATACGTACAGGGCTCTTTCGAACCAACCGTTTAGGTAACTTAACCGTCTTTAACACAAATCCCAAATCTATATCCACCAACAGGTAATTCTTAATATCTTTGGTGTCTCCATGATCTGCTGACCAATAAATAACGACAGGAAATTGTAAACCTTTTGATTGATGGATGGTCATCACTTTAACCACATCATCTTTCTTTGTATAGGGGATAGCTTCACTACTTTCTTCATTCTTGATGTTTTTTATTAGTTCCAGGAATTCAGATAACGAGATATTGTCTTGAGAGAAGGTCTGCGCTTTTTCAAACAGTAAATCAAGATTAGCTCTTTGTTGTTTTGAACAATGATCATCATAGTAATTGTTAAAATTATAGATTGCTCTAAATATCTCAACAAGATTCTTACCTTCTACTTGTTTCCTAAATGCCACCAATTGATTGTATTTGGTAGGATGAACGGTTTCAAGTGCTTCGAAGAAAGTGAATTCTCGACTCTTCTTTATTTTCAAATTCGCTATACTATCCTCACTCATTTGAATAAATTTTGATAAACACAATCCAATGAAATTGATTGAATCTCTAGGTTCAATGATAAAGTTAACCATCAACAAAACATCTTGAACTGTGTCTGAACTAAAGAATCC
>CAZXTB010000311.1:0-1800 GCA_964643535.1 uncultured Erysipelotrichaceae bacterium
GCTTTGACTTTCTCTTCGTCTCTTTGATAACGAGCAATTTCTATCCCATTAGAAATCGGTAATATGGGTTTATCGATCCCATAATTATCCAATAAGCTTTTCGCATAAGGCGTAGGCGTTACGATCAACTCAGCCATAGAATAGAGATTGACGATGAGGATCTTAAAGAAAGGCGCGATTTGATTGGACAAGACAAAAGAATTCTTAAAGTCTTCTTCTGTAGAATGCGCATGATAGATAACAGGTTTACCTTCTAAATGCGTTTTGATGATCAATGGGGCAGAAGTCATCCCCAAGGTATTGATGTGTAAGATATCAAAATCTTCAGAAGGATCGGTCGTATAAGGAATCCCTACCGATTCTAAAGCTTTCTTTTGATGGGATTGAGCTCTTCCAATCCCTGAGGTTTGTATGAGTTTTTCTGATTCGAAATAGAGACAAATTTTCATAAGGACTCCTATTCACTGTGTGTTTATTATATCACAAGCTTATTGTGCTATGCGAAAGGTAAAATTAAAAAAGTGCCGATAAACTCGGCACTTTAAATGATTATTTAGACAACTTTACCAAACGACTGTAACGCTTTTCAGCATCTTGACGGCTCTTTTCTAAAAGGGCAACAGCGTGTTCAGGATTGACATGATCCAACATGTTGAAACGAGTTTCATTCATGACGAAGTCTGCAAACTTGGAGAAGTCTGGTTCCTTAGAGTCGATGGTGAGTTCTTTTCCGGCTTCCGCATTTGGATTGAAACGATACAAGGTCACATAACCTGATTCTACAGCTTTTTTCTGAGTTACTTGATGATTGGATAAGCCACCCTTGATACCGTGTTCGATACAAGGTGCATAGGCAATGATCAAGGAAGGTCCATCATAAGCTTCGGCTTCTTTCATTGCTTTGATCGTTTGAACACGATTGGCGCCCATAGCGATCGAAGCCACATAGACATGACCATATGTCATAGCGATCTGTCCAATGTCTTTCTTAGCCGTAGGTTTTCCTCCGGCTGCGAATTTCGCAATGGATCCTGCTTGAGAAGATTTAGAAGATTGTCCACCTGTGTTGGAGTAGACTTCAGTATCAACGATCATGATGTTGACGTTTAAGCCATTGGCCATAACGTGATCTAATCCACCGTAACCGATGTCATAAGCCCATCCATCTCCACCGATGATCCAAACAGAATTGGATACCAAGTCACGTTCATAACCAAGAACAGCTTTAACGCCTTCATGTTTGCTGGCTTTAACTTCAGCCACCAACTGTTTGACGATCATGCGTTCTTCTTCACGTTTGCCTTTTACAGCTAAGTATTTTTCAATGGTTTCTTTTAAGGAAGGTTCAACTGCCTCTTTCGCAGCAGTCAAGATGTCTACGATACGATCTGCTTTGAAGTTTTGGGCAACTTTCATCCCATAGCCATATTCAGCATTGTCTTCAAACAAGGAATTGGCCCAAGCAACACCTTCACCATTTTCATCTTTGATGAATGGGGTAGAAGGAGCAGAACCACAATAGATGGAAGTACAGCCCGTTGCATTCGCAATCAGCATGTCTTTCCCAAACAATTGAGAAGCGAGTTTATAGTAAGGTGTTTCTCCACAACCAGCACAAGCCCCTGATACTTCCATATAAGGTTTCAAGAATTGCGAACCCTTGATTTGATCGGTAGAAACTAAGCCTGTCTTATACTCTGTTTTCTTATAGAGATAATCCGCTAAAGGAGCTTCGAAGAGACGGTCTTTGACATCGGTCATCACCAAGGCCTTCTTGCCACCCTTACCAGGACATTCTAC
>CAZXTB010000312.1:0-1793 GCA_964643535.1 uncultured Erysipelotrichaceae bacterium
TGGCTGTAAGAAGCCGCTTGCATCGTAACTATGTTTCAGATGTTGAACGTGGAAAACGCAACATTTCATTTGAAGCCTTACAAAAACTAGCCGATGGATTTGGAATCGGTATACAGGATCTATTCTAGAAAGTCATAAAGCGCGATGCGCTTTTTCTTTATGATATAATAAACACGGTAAAAATATGAGAATTATTCAAACACTCGCAGTCTTGATTCTAGCTTACTTCCTGTTGACTGTACTATGGCCGTTACTGCTGATCCTCTTGGCAATCATCGTCTATCAGTTCATCAAAGCCCGACGCATCATACGTCAGGATTTTCAGCAGACTCCTGAAGATCAGAATTTTGAAACCTTTCACCAAGACCAATCCGGTGATGTCATAGATGCCAGTTATACAGAAAGAAGTGAATCCGATGGATCTAAATGATGCCGACTTTATCCCGGTAACGAGCCAAGATATCCCTCTCATTCATCAGTATCTTTTAAAAGCAAACTATGAAGAAAGCAATCATAATACTGTCAACTTCTTTCAATGGATCAAACAATATCCCTTATGGAAATATACGCATGAACATTACCTGTTGATATTGGGAGTCCATAAAGGTCGATTTTTTACCTATATGCCTTTGTGTGAACCACAGTATTTTGATGAAGCCATACTTCAAGCCAAACGCATCTTTAACTTCTACCAAATCCCTTTTGAGTTGAGTTGTTTCACCCAGAAAGAGAAAGATAAAGCCTTAGCACTACTGCCTAATACAGTTGCCATCATGGAATGTGAAGCTTCTGATTATGTCTATGACGTGGATAAACTCAGAACTTTATCTGGAGGCAAACTTCAAAAGCGACGCAATCACTACAACGCTTTTCTTAGAGCCAATCATGGTAGAACTTCAACAGAAGAGATCACCATCGACAACAAAGATGAAGTCAAAGCTTTCTTATCTCAATGGAAAACCGATGAAAATGATGAATATTTTTTATATGAAAAAGAAGGGGTCTTTAGAATCTTAGATCTGATCGAAGCATTGCCGTGTAAAGGGTTGCTGCTTAGGATCGATCATGAAATCAAAGCTTTCTTGATTGGTACCAAGAGTTCGTCAAGAATGGTTCAAATCAACAACGAAAAAGGAGATCCTTCCATACGCGGAATCTATCAAGCCATAGAAGTGGCCTATCTCAATACGTATTATCCTGAAGCGGTTTTGGTCAATCGTGAAGATGATATGGGACTGGAGACCTTAAGACAAGCCAAGCGAGCCCTGGATCCATTGACCATGATCGAGAAATACAGGATCAAGGAACAAGTATGAAACTAAGATTGGCTAAACCAACAGAAGAACGAGTCATCTATAACTTATGGAAAGAGATCTTTGCCTTTGATGATGGAGGATATACCGATTTCTATTTCCAAATGCTCTATCCATCCGCAAAAACCTATGTTTTAGCGGATGAACAAGATGAGCTTGTTTCTTGTTTGAATGTTCATTCTAAAGTATTGGTGTTCAACCAAGAAAGATTTAGAGCCAGTTTTATCGTTGGGATCATCACTGTGCCCAAACATCAGCATAATGGATATATGCATCAGCTTTTAAATGGAGTCTTAGAAATCTTATCCGCGACTGAACTCTTTACACTGATCCAAGGGTATAAGGAACAAGCTTATGTGCCTTTTGGATTTGAGGATGCCTATTTTAGAAGACAATTTATCATCGATCAAAAAGCAATACCTGTCATGAGCGCGACTGGGGTCAGTTTCCATGAGGATCCTTTGGCGATGATGCAGCTTT
>CAZXTB010000313.1:0-1789 GCA_964643535.1 uncultured Erysipelotrichaceae bacterium
ATCCAATTGAACATCGATGATGAATGGTTCACGATCGTGTTTAGAGATACAGGTCCTGGGATAGAAGACTTAGAATTGGCCATGCAGCCGGGTTGGACAACAGCTTCTGTTGATGCCCAGTCAATGGGATTTGGGGCTGGTATGGGTCTACCTAACATTAAGAAAAACGTAGATACATTTGAACTTCTGAGTTCTCCCAAAGGAACCTTACTCAGAATAGGATTTAGACACAAAGGAGCGACCGTATGACCGTATTGGAACTTACTCAGTTGACCCATTGGACCATGATCAATTCAGGTTCACTAGAATGCCCCATCACAGGGGTTTATGTAGGTGATTTGCTATCCTATGTCATGGGTAATGCTAAGCCTCAACAAGCTTGGGTTACCATGCAGACCCATCAAAATGTTATCGCGATTGCTTCGCTTAAGGAATTCTCAGTCTTGATCCTCATCGATGGAAACACCATGGATGAAGAAGCACTTCAAAGTGCTCGTGATAACGATATATCGATCTTGGTTAGTCCGCTTCCTGCTTACGAAACCATCCAAAAACTGGTTCAATTGGGCCTTTGATATGTTTTATGACTTGCATATTCATTCAGGTTTATCTCCTTGTGCTGATGATGATATGAGTCCTCAAAACATCATCCAGATGGCCAAGCTTAAAGGTTTAGATCTCATATCGATATGCGATCATAACTCACTTAAACAACAGGTCCTCTGTGGAAAAGTCGCTAAACAACACCATCTCAATTATCTCTATGGGGTAGAGATACAAACCAAAGAAGAAGTTCATGTCTTGGCTTATTTTAGAAATGAAGCAGATCTTCCTGAAATGCAAGCGTGGTTAACGCATGTACAAATGAAGGTGATGAATCGCAGTAACTTCTTTGGTCATCAATATCTCTACGATAAAGAAGACAATATCATCGAAGAAGAGAAGCTTGCCTTGATATTCTCTCTCAACGCTAGTTTAGAAGAAACCATCGATAAGATCCATATCCATCATGGTTTAGCGGTTTTGGCTCACATCTATGGACGTAAGAATGGGATCATGACTCAATTGGGATTTATCCCAAAAGGCTTACCCATCGATGGGGTAGAACTTGTCCATGAGGAAGAAATCGATCGTTTCTTAAAAGAATATCCTACTTATATTGATCTTCCTTGTTTCGTGAATTCTGATGCGCATAACTTATCGGATATCCATGAGGCAAGCCTTGCGTTAACACCACGGGCTCAAAAGATCTTCTGGAGAAAGTAATGCAAGATATCGCCATGATCAGTCTAGAACTGATCCAAAATTCAGTCAGTGCTAAAGCCAGTAAGATCGATTTCAACCTTGCCTTAGCTCAAGAAGACGGGACATCTACCCTGATCATCGCAGATAACGGTTGTGGGATGGATGAAGCTACATTAGCTAAAGTAAGCAGTCCCTTCTTTACCTCCAGGACCACTAGAAAAGTTGGCTTGGGTGTTGCCTTCTTCAAACAGGCCATTCAACAAGCAGCAGGTTCTTGGAACATCACCTCAGCACTTCATCAAGGCACCACCGTCAATGGGACTTGGGAAAGTAAACATTGGGATGCCCCGCCTATCGGCAATCTCGGTGAAGTCATCTTGATCTTACTTCAAGGTCATCCTGAAATTCATGTAATCTTCAGTTTCTCATACAACTCATCCGTTTATACCTTTGACAGTAAAACGTTTGAAGCCAGCATCCCTCCGGTACCACTATCAGAGCCTGCCATTCTAAAATTGATTGAATCAGTAATCAATATGAATAT
>CAZXTB010000314.1:0-1786 GCA_964643535.1 uncultured Erysipelotrichaceae bacterium
GTTGTGAGTAAAAAGGGCTGATTTGGCTTCTAATGAGTTCTTGGTCAAGTTTATTGGATGGCTTGTTGCTCATGGGGATACCTCTAGGACTATTTTAACACATTGCCTATTAAGAGTGGGTGTAAGCGCTTTTTTCGTTTTTTAGTCGTGTAATTTCACAATAATATCACAATAACGACTTTACAAGAGACTTTTAAACCCTATACTTTGGCCTATGCTTTTTAGAAAGCTCAAGGAGAACACTTATGTTTAATGAAATCAAAGATGTCTTAGTCAACGCCATTCATGTCGATCCTACCTTGGTTACCCCAAGCGCAAAATTAAGAGAAGATTTAGACATCGATTCTTTATCCGCTGTTGAATTGGCTTTGGAACTAGAAACAGCCTTTGACATTCGTATCGAAGATGAAGAATTGGTTAAACTGTTGACCGTACAAGACGTCGTAGACGTAGTTAGTGCTAAAAAAGGAGCTTAGTCTCTTTTTGAAAGACGATGATGGACATCCAAGAAATAAAAAAGATCATCGCGATTTTTGAAAAGAGCGAGATCTCAGAGATGGAACTAGAACTGAATGGTTCTAAGATCCGTTTAAAAAAAGAATTAACAGCACCCATTCAAGCTGCCCCTGTAGTAATCCAATCGAGTAATCCTCTAGTAACACAAACAGAGGTCGTAGAAGATGAAAAAGCTTGGGTCAAGGCTCCTTTGGTGGGAACACTTTATGCTTCACCATCGCCAACCTCTGCACCTTTTGTGACCTTAGGTCAAAAAGTTGAAGAAGGTGATGTGGTTTGTGTCATTGAAGCCATGAAAGTTATGAATGAGATCAAAGCACATCGTAGTGGTTTCGTTACGTTTATCAATGCGGATAATGGGACCATGGTGGAATACAATCAAAAACTCATCAGTATCGGCGATGCTTATGTTACGTAAGATCTGTATCGCCAATCGAGGTGAAATCGCAGTTAGAATCATTCGTGCTTGTAAAGATCTGGGCATCAAAACGGTGGCCATTTATTCTGAAGCAGATAAAGATGCTTTGCATGTTCATATCGCCGATGAAGCCGTATGTGTTGGAAAACCTAACTCAAAAGACAGTTACCTTAACATCAACAACATCATCTCAGCTGCGACTTTAAAAAACTGTGATGCGATCCATCCTGGTTTTGGTTTCCTATCGGAAAACGCTAAATTCGCTCGTTTGGTGGAAGAATGCGGCATGATCTGGATTGGTCCTAATTCAAACTGTATTGATCTTATGGGCAATAAGATCAATGCGCGTCGTTTGATGAAAGAAGCTAAGGTTCCCATCATTCCAGGCTCTGTAGACCCCATTGATTCTCTTGAAGATGGTTTACGTCAAGCTGCTACTTTTGGATATCCTTTGATGATCAAAGCAGCAGCGGGAGGCGGAGGCCGTGGTATTCGTATCGTCAACAATGACGAAGAATTCAAGACCGTTTATCCAACCATTCGTCAAGAAGCAAAAAATTACTTCAACGATGAAAGCATCTACATCGAAAAGCTGGTTAAAGCAGCCAAACACATCGAAGTTCAAATCATGGCCGATAAACACGGTCATGTGTTGCATTTGTTTGAACGAGACTGTTCCTTTCAACGTAGACATCAAAAAGTCATCGAAGAAGCGCCTTGTCACTTTCTAAGCAATGCACTGAGACAATCCATCTGTAATGATGCGGTTAAAGCAGCCAAAGCGGTCAATTATGATTCTGTAGGAACCGTAGAGTTTCTTCTCGATGATCAAAACGACTACTATTTTATGGA
>CAZXTB010000315.1:0-1784 GCA_964643535.1 uncultured Erysipelotrichaceae bacterium
AGAAATGCTATTGCTAAACTCTTGGAAGAATGGGGACTAGTTAAGATAGTGAATCCTTCTATTATGGAAGATAAGATTGCTCCGATTCATCAAATAAAAATTATTTCTTATAGAGATAAAGAAGATTGGGAACTTGTAAGTAAGTACAACATTGGAAAGAAGACTCAGAATTAAAATGAATCACGTAAGACAACCCTTTGTTAAATTGAAAAATCTTTATACAAACGAGGAAGTTTTCACCGACAAAAAGGCATTGAAGCGTATTGAAGGTGATATGACTTTCATTTTGGTTTTCAAAGAGAGTGATCCAGGTAGAAAATATTGGGTCAATGAGGCAGCCTTCAAGCCTTTGACTAAATAAAGATATCCTCGGGATGGGATCTAGGCTGGGTACCCTAGATAAAACTACCCACCACGCCTTCGGGGTGGTTTTTTTAACTCGCTTAAACAAGGAGAAAGCTATGACAATCAATACATTTACACCTTACTTTCCTTCAACCGTAGGTTTCGACCGTATCTTCGATGCTCTGGAAAGAGTGTCTACTGAAAAGGTTTCCTACCCACCTCACAACATCGTAAAACACGTGAAAGAAAAAAATAAGTATCTCGTTGAATTAGCTGTTGCAGGTTTTTCACAGGATGAAATTGAAATTGACATTGTGAAGGGTACTTTGACTATTACGGGAAAGAAAGATGAGTTAAGTGATAAACGTTACTTTCTGCACAGAGGAATTGCCACTCGTTCTTTCAAGAAAAGCTTTCAGGTTGCTGAGACTGTCCAAGTGAATGGAGCGGTCCTAAGCGACGGAATCCTGACAGTTGAACTGGAGAACGTGATTCCAGAGGAAGAGCTTCCTAAGCGTATTCCTATTGTTGCAGGAAAACAACAATCTAAACTTCTACAAGAATAATTCTTGACAAGGGCTCCTTTCCATGCTATATTGTGTGGAAAGGAGTAAAAATATTATGAAAATCGCACTCGCATCCGATGTACATCTGGAATTCGGCACCATTGTATTGGACAATACTGAGAACGCGGAAGTTCTGATTCTGTCTGGTGATATTTGTGTCGCTAACGGATTCCATCCTACAGACAAAGAATTTTTCCGTACTTGCTCAGAAAAGTTTCCAAATGTAATCTATATCATGGGAAACCATGAACATTACAATGGTGACTACACATTGACCGAAAATCTTCTTCGTGATGAGCTAGAAGAATTTAAAAATATTCATCTTCTAGAAAAACAATCGGTTGAGATCAATGGCTACACTTTTATTGGTGCTACTCTTTGGACCGATATGAACAAAAACGATCCAAATACATTGTGGCATGTTAGTCGTGTAATGAATGATTTTCGTATTATTCGTAATAGTGGTGCGATTGAAGATCGAGAAAAACTTACTTCAATGTTTGTGTATAATGAGCACGTGAATACAATGCACTATATCAAAAGTGTCATTGATTCTAAACCTGAAGGTAAGTTCGTAGTTGTTGGTCATCATGCGCCATCAAAGCAGTCGGTGAAACCTCGTTATGAAAGAGATGTTCTTACCAACGGTGCATATTCTTCAGACTTGTCGGAGTTTATTCTTGACCATCCACAAATCAAATTGTGGACTCATGGGCACACTCATGATGTTTTTGATTATATGATTGGTGAAACTCGCATTTTATGTAATCCTCGTGGCTATATTTTGTATGAAGACCGCGCTGATGAATTCGAATTGCTATTTACTGATATTTAAAGGAAAATAATGTCAACCCTAAGAAACCTAGAAAAAGC
>CAZXTB010000316.1:0-1777 GCA_964643535.1 uncultured Erysipelotrichaceae bacterium
CCTTGATTGGTGAGGCCGGGCCAGAAGCAGTCGTTCCGCTCAACGGGGCCCGGGAGTTCGGCAACATCACCATCAACATCGAAGCCGGGCTCGTGTCCACGCCTGACCAGGTGGGCCAGCAGATTATTGAGGCGTGTTTGAGAGATGCGACGCTGCAGGAGTATATTGATTTGATACCGATGCGGTACTAGGTTGTAATCAATGAAATGTACCGAGACCTGATCGTATTTGTTTGTATTCATGTGGCACCTATATTATAATATAGGTGAAATAATCAAGCAAAACGTCACTAAACAGAATGGGGATAGGTAGAATGCAAACGAGAGCATATAAAAATGACTTGACAATATTACTTATAAGTAATATTGTATCAGCAGAGAACTTTTGCATCTGGGGATTGTACTATGAATAAATTTGAAAAAGCCGCATTGCTTAAAGCGGCATTCGAATTAGTTGAATATCTTCCGATAGTGTTAACTCAAATCTATAAATTGGTGATAGGATCAGGAAATGAAGAAAGAATTATTAACTCACTTCACCGGAAAATACTCAAAATTAATGAAGAGGGCGTAAATGCGATAAACGTATTTCAATATTTCGAATTGCTTGGAGATACAAATGGTCTTTACTCATTAAAACTAAAAGGAAACGGTTTTAATTTAAGGTTTATTTGCATAAGAGATAAGGATTGCTGGGTATTCTTACACTGTTTTTCCGAGAAAAATGATAGTGATATCGACAGCTATGTCAAAAATATACCAATTGCAGATGCTAGAAGGAGAGAATGGAATGAAAGAAATAGGGGATAAAACTAACATCACGCTAGATGAATTGATGAATGCTTTCGCGGAATATGTTACTGGTGGGGATTTGATTGCAACAAGAGAATTATCCAAAATTTCCACTTCGATTGCAACAGCGAGATCAAAGGCTAAGTTGACACAAAAAGAATTTGCGAAAAATATTGGAGTAACGCAGGGAATGATTTCAAAGTGGGAAAGTGGAGAGTATAACTTCACCATTGAAGGACTTTCAGACATTTGTGACAAACTAAATTTAAACCTTAACATTGAAATTTCGGAAAAAATAGTAAGTTCATTAACATGTCCTGAAAGTATGCCAAAAAATGAATTTGTGCCAATAGAAAGCCTGCAGAAGAATACATTACAAAAAATATCATATATGGCGGTGGCTGCATGAATGTTGAAAAAATTCAATCGCCATTTCAACTGATTGGAACAAAAATTGCTAGACTTGAATTCGCTAATGATTTTGTTGTAATACCAACTGAGAGTGACTTTATTTCACGAAAATTTGACGTCTCATATTCTTTGGGTGAAAAATTCTTTCTTGATGAAGATCAACTATGCCCTTCTGCTATGGTTACTATGTATGTGAAGGCTGTAGTTGAAAGCGAAGACAAAAAACTTGAAGGAAATTTGGAAATAGTGGGCTGTTTTTCTTTCGATAAAAGCATTCCAATAGATGAATACGAAGGGCTTCTAAAACTAAATGGGTGTGCATCACTTTACTCCATAGCAAGATCGATTATTACAAGTGTGTCAAGCCATATCTGTGATAATAGTACAATCATATTGCCAATGATAAATGTTTTTAAGCTGCATGAAGAACTGGAAGAAAGAAATTAACGGTTATATGAAGATGAAATTAGTCACGATGAGCTAATATTATTTCAATCGTACCCGTCGGGCCTCTATAGTGGTAACACTTTATGCATAAATCGGCGGGTCTTTTGTTTTTTGGGGATAGGAAGATA
>CAZXTB010000317.1:0-1773 GCA_964643535.1 uncultured Erysipelotrichaceae bacterium
CATTGAATGCGATCGAGTCATTGATCGAACTTAGATTTCAAACCATCCAAGAAGCCAAGAAAGCTTTAAATACATTTATGAAAGACAAAAGCGTACAATCCTTACATCTAGAGATGGTGGATTTAAGTGAATTGATCCATCCATGAGACACCTTATCTTTTTCTCACTTAAACGGCGCTTTTTAAATCCGATTTCAATCGCTCTACAGATTCTTTTCATCATCGCTGTTTTGGTTCTGTTTAATTTAGACCACCTTAGTTCAACCTTCCATCTCAACTTAACGACCCCATATCCCATTCAAGTCTCACAAGAAACTTTAGAACGTTTACTTCCACCAGAGTATTGGGAAAAACAGGGGCTAAGTTTAACCCAAGAAGAGTCCTCGATCTCTATAGAATATAAAGATGAAATCTTTGAGGTCAAGGGGGCAGCTTCGATGACGATCCAAGCCAAGATCTATGGGTTACTACTTAAGTCTCATCAACAACGGCTCCTAAACGAAAGTCATCCTTCAGTGGCTGATTTCGTGATGTTTTATAATTCGGTTCCCGTTGTTTTTGATTCTAAACTAGATCCAATGATTGGACTTAGAGAGAATCTTGTCTTTATGATTCTCACAAGCGTTTATTTTATGATGCTTAATTTTATATCTGTTAATTCCAATGAGATCATTCAAGAGAAAAGTTCTAACGTGTTGGAGTTCATCTTAACCAGTGTGAGTCCTTTTCAACACTTCTGTGCTAAGATCATCGCTGGCTTGGTGACGGTATTGGTTCAAATCGGATTAAGTGGAGGTATCTTTGGATTGGTGATGGTGGCTCGTTTGAACTATGACCAAGGGAAGGGTTTGTTTATCCTTGCGAATAAGTATTTCGCTTTAGACAGTAGTGGGATAAGCTATGAGACTTTACTTGGATTATTTAAGTTTGATGGGACATTGATCCTTAGATCATTATTCGCCCTTTTATTTCTAATCGTGGGTTTATTGATCATTCAGGTTCTTATTCTTATACTATCAGCTCGCGTAAAAACGATCGAAGAGGCTGGTTCTATTCAAGGACCTTTCTATTTAGGACTGTTGGCTTTATATTATTTGAGTTTGGTTCTCAATACGCCAGCTCAGCTTGTGAAGGGACTGGGGGTCATCTTATCTTATATCCCGATCAGTTCGATGTTGATGATGGGGATGAGAATCCTAAGCACGAATGTTGCATACGATGAGTTGAGTTTGTCTATGCTCACTTCTCTGATTACTTTAACTTTAATAATGTGGGGTGGATTTGGGTGGTATCGAAAAGGACTTGTGAATGAATAAAAAAGGTTGCTTGTGAAAAATTAAACTTAATGCTACAAACTTGTGTGAAATGTGAAACCCTTGTGAAAAAAAGAGCATTAAAAGTGAATAAAGTGCATTGTTTAACTTGAATGTTACTTGTGAATTTTTTATAATAAGTATGTTTCAAGGAGGAAATGAAATGAAAAAAGTATTAGTTAGTTTGCTCACACTCGTGATGTTGACTGTTGCTCTTACTGGCTGTACACCAGCTGCTGTTTACAAGTATGGTGTTGGTACAGTGATTGCTGTTTCTGGATCTGCTGCTGTTCCTGCTGCTGGCGAAGTTGCCGCAAAAGACGGCAAATATGGTGTCAATGTTGACATCGTAAGCGTTGTTTTGGATAGCAAAGGTAAAGTTGTTAGTGCTACTTGGGATATTGCCCAAACCAGCAATTTGAAATTCACCGTTGAAGGTGCATTGAATGCTGATCCTGCTT
>CAZXTB010000318.1:0-1197 GCA_964643535.1 uncultured Erysipelotrichaceae bacterium
CCTGGGTATCGGTACTGGTAATTCCTAAGTCTTCAAGACGTTTATTCGTGAATTGGTTTTTTGGGTGGATGTGGTCCTGATGGAATTCGTAATCGTGGTTCAATGGGTAAAAGAGGCTGAGCAGCATAAAGGCAAAGGACGATCCATAGTTAACTGTAAGTAGGGATTCAATGTCTTCTTGGTAGAAGTCAAGAGTTTTGTTAGTTCCCGAGTAGCGATCAATTATCTGTTGTAGGGGAAACGCCTCATCGTTTTCCTGAATAAGCTGTCGATAGATTGGGTAAAGGTTGTCAGGGGTCCCCCCGAAGATTGTTTTAAGAAGTGCACGAATCAGCCATTGTTTAATACTATTGCGGTTGCTGGCTTGGTCTTTAGCATGAAGAATTCGCTCATCTAACTTTTTTGATTTTAGAAAGTAGGCTATAGGAATAATGGCGTTCGTTGAGGTCAAGCTCTTTTCATCGAAGCCAAAATGAGCAGCTAGCTTCACAGCAAGGGTTATTGCATCTGCGATCTGTCCCCATTGGTTTTCAATGATGGCCATATTTTCCGAGGAGAAGTTGTCGACCTTAAATTTGACATCTTTGATATCGGCAAGAACTAGACAGCTTTTCAAGACAAAGTCTTTATTGAAATTGAAACCTTTCCCGATATTGTTGATTTTGTCCACGAAGTCGTGGATAGTCTTGCGGGCATCTAATTTCTCCCACTGGGCTGTTGCTATTGAAAGGAGTAGATCAGAGTAACTGAGTTTCGTGCCGCCTTGATTTATTCGGATAAATATTTGCAACACTTTATCAAGCTCATCACTTTTTTCGAGGAAAAAGTTTAGAGATTCATTCTCACAAATGATCTTGTAAAACCTGTTCATGGTATTTGTAGCAAACCGGTTGGTTTCCCTTGGGATAGGTGTTCCTAGCTTTTCATTAATGCTGTAAATCTGATCGCTGACCCACTCTAGAGCATCGCTTATATCTTTAAACCCTAGGATTTCATTAACCGGGAACCATAAGTTGTTTTCATCTTTTGTAGGTACCTCCGAATCGCTTAGGAAGCGGAAGTCGTACTCCATCTCTACTTCTTCAGATCGTTTCATTAGATTTAAAAACATCCGCTTCACTGGGTAAGCATTGCTGCTTGATCGGCGATAATAAGACAGTTTTGATGCATAAGATCCTTTGAGAGAGATGTATAGAG
>CAZXTB010000318.1:1207-1773 GCA_964643535.1 uncultured Erysipelotrichaceae bacterium
CTGCTGACCATCAAGAATAGCGGTAACATCATTGTTTCCAGATAATGTTGCTTTCTCATTATGGCGGGCATCGCGCTCGTGGTATTCCCTAAGAAACCTGTAAAATTGGAATTTACTAACGTTAGCAGCTTTTACCTTCCAGAACAGGAAGGTGTTGATTGGGTAATCTTGCATTAACGAGTCAAAAAGTGCTTCTATCTGTTCGGTATCCCAAACAAACTCTCGTTGGATAGATGGGAGTACATATTTACCATCTTCGATTGAAGCGATAGCTTCTTTTATGGTGATCGGTTTTTCATAAGCCATGATTTAATCTCGATTAACTGTGTGATTTACTTCGTTGTTGTTAGCAGGCCTTCTCTTTTTAAAAGAGATATTAATTTTTCTTCAGTAGCGAAAGCTACCAAGGCGCTTTCGCTAAGTTTCTTCATTGCTTCTTCGACTGTTAACATTTCGCCGGTAACCTTTGGCTCAACATAGCGTGGGATGTTGAGGTTGTAGTCATTGGCTATGATCTCTTCGAGGGGTACGACGCGGGCAATGCCTTCTACATCAGCGTAATCACT
>CAZXTB010000319.1:0-1768 GCA_964643535.1 uncultured Erysipelotrichaceae bacterium
CCATTAAACCAGATCGTAGCCGATCCTCCACCATCTAAGTTATAGGCAATACTTGCGCCTTTGTCTTTAAACAACTGAGAAAACTGAACTAAGGTCAAGCCTTTAGATATAGCGCTTCTTCCGTCTGCCACAATGAATAAGTAATGAAGAGGTCCTATTTGAGCGATCCCAACTCTTGGGTTTCTTGAGACAGAGACCCAGTTTTGATTGTGAATGGAAGGGGATATATCGCTGTTTTCAACCAAGACAGGTCCAAATGACCAGGCTTGGAAGATGCCTCGATCGATCAATTTCTGACCTGTCTCAGTGCCTTCTTCGAAGATTTCAAAATTTCCTTCTTCATCAATGAGTAAGGATCTTGTATCTGGGGCAGCCCGCTTCACATCTCGATACAGCACGCCATTACGAATAACGAGTCCAGTGGAGCGATATCCATAAAAATCACCATTGATGGCTAATACAGCGTTGTTATTTTCAGCCATCGTAGAAGTGTATTCTCGAATATTACGACCATAGGTATCTTTCGCAAAAGCAGTTCTTAAAAAAGAGACATTGCTGAGTTGGATATCAGCGATATAAACGGTAGCGCCTTCATAAGAAACGATATCGATCTTGATGGATTTATATACCGTGGTACTAGAAGCCGTTTCAGTATAAGAGGTGTCTGAAGTTTCTATGTCTTTAATGACATCTGTATTCCCATCCCCATCACAAACAAAAGGTTTCTCATCGATGACGATACCTTTGGAACTTAAAACGAAGGCATCTAAAAGAACAACACCGGTGATGGTGCTAAAGAAGACGGAGATTGCAACGGCATAAAGGAAAGGAATCTTAATGAGCTTGTTCATGCGTGTCTTTTCTGAAGATGAGTAACTTCTGAATTTGATAGGATACCAAGAAAAGAAGTATATCTACTGCGATCTTGATTAAGACCACGTTTTTATCAAATAAGGTATAAACCGACTTCACTAAAAAGTAAGAAGTCAACATTTGAAAGAGGGCTAAGGTGTAGTATTTCCACATGTGTTCAAACCATTGTTGCCTACTTTTAAAGACAACCGTTTTATTCATAAGAAAATTGAAGTTGACACTCATCAAGCGCGCAATAACCGTCGCATATAAAATAGCATCGACCCCTTTTAACGTATAAACAAACAGTGTAAATACCCCAAGATCTAAACCCGTAGAAAGCAGAGAGATCACAGAGAAAGTAAGGATCTGTCTATAGATACGAATGGAATCCAATAAAGGATTAAAATGAGACGCTGAATTATCATCGATATAAATGGTTTCGATGACGACTTCTTCGATGGGGATGCTTAATTTTCCACAATAAAGCAACATGTTCATCTCATATTCATATCGTTCACCGGGAACTTTTAGAAACTTCTCCATCGCAGGTTTTCCAAAAGCACGTAAACCTGTTTGGGTATCGGTGATTTTTTGTCCAATCAGATAACTGGTGATCAAGCGGGTAATCTTATTGCCCAATTTACTTTTTAAAGGTACATGGCTTTCATCGAAACTACGACTTCCTAAAATCAGTGCCTCTGGATATTTTTCTGCCCCTTTTAGGACATTGATGATGTCTTTGGTTTGATGTTGACCATCTGCGTCAACCGTCACAAAAAGATCCAAATCGCTTCTCTTTTGGCAATATTCTAAAGCGGTCTTCAAAGCACGACCTTTTCCTTGATTGACCTCATGGGTCAATACAACGACATGGTCTTGTTTCGAAGCTTTTTCGAAGACCTCATTACAGCTG
>CAZXTB010000320.1:0-1763 GCA_964643535.1 uncultured Erysipelotrichaceae bacterium
CTGATGATTCTAAAGGATCCTCTACGAATCATGCCTGATAGTCCAAACAAGATGAGAATGCTTGGCCATATGTAGCTCCATAGTGCCACGTCTTCTCCAAACAATTTCAAAGTATCGGCTAAAACCAAGACCCCAAAAACAACTAAAATCAGTCCTATGAATTTTCTCATGTGTTCTCCTTTTTTATCTAATATACGCCTTCTTCGGGTTTTTCAATAGGGACCTATGATAAAATGGGGTATATGAAATTAAGAGTCTTGATCGTAAGTGCCATCGTCTTCATCTTCGCTATAACCACCACGGTCTATGATAGCACCCATGGGGCTTTGACTCGATTAAACGTTGAGAAGATCACCTTAAGCTCATCGAAGATCCCTGAAGTCTTTAATGAGATGACTCTCATCTACTTCTCTGATCTTCATGCCTTTACCTTAAGTGATGCTTACTATCAAAGCGTCATCGATAAGATCAATGCCTTAAATCCTGACTTTGTGGTCTTTGGGGGAGATCTCATCGATGAAGGTAGTTATGCCTCCTATTCAGAAACCGAAAGAAAAGCTTTGATTGCCTTATTCAAATCCATCAAAGCGCCTTATGGGAAATATGCGATCTTGTCTGAGTTAGATCTAAATCATCAAACTGAACTACAAGCCCTTTATCTAGAAGCAGGCTTTGAAGTGCTTAATTCTAAATTGATACCGATCCATGTCTTAGGAGAATCCAAGATCAACTTCTTAGGTTGGGATGAGATGAGTTCATCTGAACTTCTAAGTGGTTTAGTCTCTAGTGACTATACTGTGGCTTTTGCGTATGATCCAGATGCCTCTAGTACTTTAAACGAAAAAAATGTGGATGTCTTGTTTACAGGAAAGACCCATGGTGGACAAGTCACCTTGCCTTTGATTGGACCCCTCTTTATGAAAAGCGAGATCCATCAAAAAGGACTCACCCACTTAAGTGCTTTAGATCTTTATGTCAGTACAGGGATAGGCGTATCTAACTTAAAAGCCAGATGGCTTACAGATCCATCCATCACGCTTATTACCTTCAAAAACAACTAAAGGACAAAAGTCCTTTTTTTATGAGCACATCCATTTTTTAATTAAGTTGCTTAATCAATAATGAACCTAGGTGAGATAAATCATCTCGCTTAAAGGAGAATATAGATGGGGAAAATGTTGGCTGCGAAGTATAAACTAAAGAGATCCGCATTTGCGGCAGTGGTTTTATTGATCTTGATTTATTGTTTAGGGATTTATACGACCTTATTTATTGAGATTCCTGAAGGAGAAGGCTAGTCCTTTATGATGAAGTCCATCATCTTGTTGTCTCATGCGACTTTAGGAACCTTATTGATCTTTCATTCCGCTTCATTGGTCGCAATGGCCAATAAAGCTAAAAGTAAGACTTGGTTAATGGTATCCGTCGTTGGTTTATTAGGTGTCCTTCTATCAGTAGGAACAGGATCTTCGTTTGTCAGTGTCGATAACGACTTTATGTCGGCGTTGATGGCTTTAGGTTTTGCGATATCGCTATTGGCTTATGTCTATGGGATCTACGCTTCAACTGAATAAAAAATAAAAGATCCAAGCACGAATAAATCTTGCTTGGATCTTTTTTTATGTCTCTATCTTACAACCATATTGATAAGCTTATCTTTGACGTAGATTGTTTTAATGATCGTAACCCCAGTCATATAGCTCTTAAGGTTTTCCATATCCTTAACCAAAGCTTCTACTGTGGCTTGATCGGTATTGAGAGGT
>CAZXTB010000321.1:0-1763 GCA_964643535.1 uncultured Erysipelotrichaceae bacterium
CGACTTAATCGTCAACGCTGTTGCGGGTCCTTTACAAACTGCTGGTCTATTGGCCAACATCGAAGCTTTCCGCGCATCAGGTGATATTGTCAACATCGCTGTTGAAGGATTTCAATCTTTGTTCTTGAATGTCGGTGGTACTGGTGGTACATTAGGATTAGCCATCGTTTGCGCCTTCTTCTCGAAATCGAAACAGTTGAAATTGGTTGGCCGTTTATCTTTGGGCCCTGGCATCTTCAACATCAATGAACCAATCGTCTTTGGTCTACCAATCGTTATGAACCCAATCTTGATTATTCCTTATCTGTTCTCCCCGTTGATCGTTGCTACTGTAACGTACTTCGCGATGAGCTTAGGTCTAGTTCACAAGATTGTCGCTGCTGTACCTTGGACGACCCCGGTCTTCTTCGCAGGTTTCTTATCTACTGGCGGAGATTGGAAAGCGGTTGTGCTTCAAGCTGTAAACTTCCTTATTGTTATCGTGATCTACTATCCGTTTATCAAGATGTGGGACAAGAAACAATACGCGTTGGAACAGAGTTCCGCAGAATAACTTTCAAGAAGAAAAGGTTGCTTCGGCAACCTTTTATCTTTTAACAGGAGGATACCCCATGCATGAAGTGATGATCTTAGCCGCAGGTAAAGGGTCTAAGTTTTGGCCCTATCAAAGTACCCGCAATAAAACCATGATTCCGATTTCCAATACACCTCTTTTAGTTCATACGGTGGATCTTCTTTTAGATCAAAAGATCGATCACATTGTGATCGTTTCTAGTACGCACAGTGATGCCATTAAACATGCTTTTAGAAAGGTTCCTCAAGTCGAAGTGCTTCATTGTGATAGCACCAAAGGGACTGCGGATTCCTTTAATTTAGGTTGTGCTTTGAATAGAAAACAAAAAGAGCCCTTTATGGTGCTCTTAGGGGATTGTCTAATTCAAGAGAATGATTTAAAAGCGTTTATGGCTCAAGGTTTATTGGATACGGTATTGGTTTCTGAATTAAGAGAACCCGCATCACACTGGATCGCATGCAATCTCGTTCATGGTTCTATAGGCTCATTTGGAGGTCATCATCGAGGCACTCTTATGACCCATCAAATGGTAGGGTTTATTACAGATACTCGCTTTAAAGCAGTATGTGAGGCTAATCCAGGGAAGTTTACCAATCTTAAGGTAGGCGTAGGATCACCTGAGGAATCCTTTATAGAAGTCTCTTTGATGGATCTTATCTCAGATGGAAGATTATTAAGAGCCATTGAGACAAAAGAACCCATCTTCGATATCGATAAACCATGGCACGCTTTAGAAGCCAATGCTTATATGAATATGAAACGATGTGGTCAATTGACTCACAATGAGCTCTCAGAAGGAGCCATCATCGATCCTAGTGCTAAGATAGATGGCTATGTTAGATTGGGTAAAAACAGTCGAATAGGACGTAATGTATGGATCAGAGGTAATGTGATCATCGGTGATGAAACCATCATCGATCAAGGGGTCATCCTAGGCAACAATGTGGTCATTGGGAATCATTGTTCATTACTGAATCATGCGAAATGTGGTGATAATACCACACTAGGTAATCGATGTATGATGGATCAAGGCTTTGAAGTGCTCAATGGACTTATTATGGATCATGTCTACTTGGTTCATTATGGGGAATACTATGGGATGATTGGAGAAAACACCGATCTAGGGGCAGGTTCTACCTGTGGTACCTTACGCTTCGATGATGGCTTAACGACTCAAAACGTCAATGGA
>CAZXTB010000322.1:0-1757 GCA_964643535.1 uncultured Erysipelotrichaceae bacterium
AGGACATACTATGGTTTGTCATTGCTATGGGATAAGCATACTCTATCCACCCTCTAAAAGTCAAGATGGCTGTGCTACAATAAGGCTATGAATTCCTTCCCTTACACCAACGACAATAAACGTTACCATACCTTCAATTATGACTTAAGACAACGCTATGGGTCTAAAGGAATGCGTATCCCCTTAAATACTTATCTAAGCTGTCCTAATCGAGATGGTACTTGTGGTTTAGGAGGCTGTAGTTTTTGTAATGAAGAAGGCAGTGGAGAATTCGTAGGGAATCCTCATGAAGACCTGATGAGTCAGTATCAACAAGGCATCACTTTGATGAGACAAAAATGGCCAGATGCTTTACCTATCCCCTATTTTCAAGCTTTCACCAATACCTATGCCCCTTTAGCTCAACTCAAGACCTTCTTCGATCCTTTCGCAGACCTTCCTGAAGTCTTGGCCATTTCGATCGCAACCCGAGCGGATTGTCTAAGCGATGAGACGATCGATTATCTAGATTCTTTATGTGATAAGAAAGACATCTATCTTGAACTGGGTCTACAAAGCATTCATGATTCTACCGCTAAAGCGATGAATCGAGGTCATGATTATAAGACTTTCTTAACTACTTTTCAAAAGCTTAAAAAGACAAGGCTCAAGATCGTCGTTCATCTGATGAATGGTTATCCAACTGAAACTAAAGCCATGATGGTTGAGACTGCCAAAGTGATCGGTCAACTGAGACCTTATGGGATCAAGATACACATGCTCAATGTTTTAGATCATACCTCTTTAGGGGCAGCTTATCAGATAAAACCTTTTGAGCTTATCACTCAAGAAGAGTATGAAGATCTTGTCATCCACCAACTTCAATTGATCCCACCTGAAGTGGTCTTGATGAGGTTGACTGGAGATGGGGATGGGAAAGCCATCTTAGCACCATTGTGGGTCAAACATAAAAAAGCTGTACTTAATGGGATAGACAAAAAAATGAGTCGAAGAAACCTTTATCAAGGTGATCTCTTAAAATAAAGATCCTTTTGGGGATCTCTAGGACATCATGTTGTTTTTAAATCTTCCATCAAAGCTGAAAATGCGGCCAACTCTCTACGATGAATGATGAGATCGACTGCACTATCGGCTTTTTTTAAGAGCTCAAGTGCTTCACTTGGGGTAAACCATTCGACTGATTCAATCAATAAGAGCTCTTCCTCTGTTCGATGAAGTTCTTTTTTTAATGAACTTAATTGTGCACTAAAATAAACACTGAAGGTCATTCGATCGATGATGTTGTAGCGATCGATGACCACACCGATTTCTTTGAACTGAGTCGCTGTGGCGCCTAATTCTTCTTCTATTTCACGAATGGCAGCTTCTTCGAAGCTTTCATTCATCTCTACACCACCCCCAGGACTTTCAAGATGATTTCTTAAGCCAAAGCCATCTTCCCCTTTGATGCGCAAGAAAGCTACCTTGCCTTCCTCATTAAAAACATAGACTCTTGCGGTAAAACGAATCTCTTGAATGGGAGATGGGGAATATCGATCATCGTGGTAATAGGCGAGGATTTTCATTTCTATAGTATAAGTAAGGCTTTTGTTGATGTCAAATAAGCAAGAAAAAAGATGCCGGGGGGAGCATCTTTTTCTTTTAACCTAAGGGAGGGTTACTGTTCTAGAAAGGAGAATTATTATTGAAAGGGAAAATCGAACAGGTAAGATATTTATCTTACAAACACATTCTAGTCTAGCATTGTGTTAGGGGTA
>CAZXTB010000323.1:0-1755 GCA_964643535.1 uncultured Erysipelotrichaceae bacterium
ACGCCTCTCTTGTGATTTTTGTCACTCCATCTGGAATCACAACATCGGTTAACCCCATTTGGGCAAGCACTAGCTCTTTGGTTTCAAAGTTGATTAGTAGACCATCCTCAACACGAAAAACCGAATTGCCATTTTCTACAGTAATTTTTAAAGGGAAAATATCATTAGAGTATGGGAAATCGTAATATGGCTCCCCATCTTTTTCATATCCAATGATATCCGACTCATTAAAAAAATCCGCGCTTGGTAGATCAGATGGTAATAAGTAGAGCCGAAAGCTAGTAACATCTTTGCCTATCACGAGCTGGGTTACTTCTTCTTTATATCCATGTTTTAAACAATTCACCCACCCTTGATTGCTCTCAATCGTCAGAACTCCATTAATAGACATGCTCCAGCCGTCGCCGTCGTATTCTTCGTAATTATTGTACTTCTCTCTATCCGCCCGGGCATTGGCAACGGGGATAAACAGTACCAGTATTACCAAAAGTAACAGAACTCTCTTAGTCATCATTATCTCCGATATTCTCTTCATCATCAGCATTTAATTCCTCCTGCGACATTCTATTTATCTGTATAAGCGTGGAATCCTCACCATCTCTGTTTGCAGTGTGTTCTCTAACTTCAACAATCTGAACCATTTTACCCGCTTCAATCATAAGGGGTCTGCCATTTATCATGCCAATGTAAATCGCAGTATGAACTATATCTCCGGTTTCGTTGCCTTTCCAAAAAAGTGTGTCACCCGGAATTAATCCATCATAGTTCAAATCACCATCTCTATCCCTATTCCACTCTGAATTAAAATCATCTATCTGATACCTTGCAGCTTTGCTAACAGTGTCTTTCCAGTCAGGATTAATTTGTGCTAGTGCCCAGACAACAAGTTTTGAGCAATCAATTCTATATCCTCCATTGTCTCCTGGTACAATTTCTTTTGCTTGATGATTATATCCTAGCCCTACCAACCGCATCGCCTCTCTCGCCAATTGAGCTCCAAAGCTATCATCTTCAGGTGGTACTAAATCTCCAATCGGAATATATTCTTTCACTTTTCTTCCATTTACTTTTATTTCAATCATAACGGGTCTAATACAATTGTCGTAAAATTTCACCACAGCCTGATCATAAAACTCCTGAAAATCACCGACCTTTACAGTACCATCCTGAAGAGCAGCGTTGTAGTCATCAATCGCTTCGTAATACACCTGATTTTTATACTCTGTGTTATTGTTTTTAAAAACTTGTTCTAAATCCGACTCGCCTAAGACATTTGATCCAATCATTCCGAGCGGTGGAAACATCTGTCTCGTATAACTGTTATTGTCTAACAGCTCAATAACAACCGGATATGGGTCACCATTTGCGGACTTAGTATTCGAATAAAGATAATGCGTTGTCTCGCGGATTATTCGTCCTTTTTCTTCTCTGTTCAAAGTTCCGAGTACTGCCTTCTTTGCTAACTCTTTTTTCACCAGCTCGACGATTTCTTTCTGTTCTTCCGTCAGATTCATAATATCAATGTTCGACGAACCCATATATCCGTAGAGATCATCTATAGCTTGCGCAGCTCTTTTCATTGCGGCCTCATATCTCCGGCGTTGTTCTTCCTGGGATACACCAGTAAATTGGGCTGGCGAATCTATATCCGAATCAGTTTCGAAATCGTTTGTTTTTATATCATACGGCTCATCAAACAATGTTTCCCTAAGATGATCTTCGCGATTCTTCTTATCTTGTATTAGCTTTAATCTA
>CAZXTB010000324.1:0-1749 GCA_964643535.1 uncultured Erysipelotrichaceae bacterium
GTAATCAATTGTATTGCTAAAAGCGATACGAGATTCTGTGAAGCCAACTACGATGAAGCGTTCCATAGCAATGCTTTAATTCCTACCTTACTAAGTATCTGGTGCAAAGATCACAATGTAAAACTGGTTCATATTTCAACTGGTTGTCTATATGATAGGAATGATAGGCCTCAGAAGGAAGATGGATTCCTGGCCGCCCATTGTAACTATACTTTAACAAAATGGCAAGGCGAAAAGGGGTGTAACCCTGATCGAGATTTGATTATTCGTCCTCGTTTATTCTTTGAAGCGAGTAGTCGTCCTAACAACCTTTTAAATAAGGTTCAGCGCTTTGACCGTCTTTGTGATGAGATGGACAGCGTTTCTAGCGTAGATGTTGTAGTAAATGCTGTGGACGCTTTGATTCAACAGGATTGTACTGGAGTGTTTAATGTAGCCTGCCTGGGATATACTAGCATGCAGGAGATTGGTCATATAATGGGGTTATATAAACCTACTATCAGTATAGAAGAAATCAGAGCTTGGCAGAAATTACATTTAGTTAATAGTATTATGGATTTGAGTAAGTTGACGAAGTTTTATCAACCGCCATATGTGACGGATGAAGTGAAACGATGCTTTTTATCCTTGCAAAAAAGTTGAAAATAATAGATAATTAGACTATATGAAAACATTCCCCATTCTTTATAAGCGCGCTAAAACTGGTGCACCGCAATCTTGGCAGATCTTTGTGGAAGGTAATACTTTCTATACTGAAGCCGGTCAGGTCGGTGGTGTCATTTCCCGATCAACTCCTTCTATCTGTGAAGGTAAGAATATTGGTCGTGCTAATGAAACCTCTCCAGAGATGCAGGCTGAATTAGAAGCTACGGCCAAGCATCAGAAAAAGATGAGTGATAGTTATCGCGAGTCTTTGGATGATATTGATCAGAAGTCTAATTACTTCGAACCTATGCTGGCTAATAAGTTTGTTGAAGAGAAGCACAAGATCAAATGGGCTGATGGTGTTATCGTCCAGCCTAAGCTCGATGGTATTCGTGGTATTCCTACTATCGCTGGTGCCAATACCCGGAAGGGCAAGCCCCATATGTGCATTCCTCATGTATTGGAAGTGTTAGAGGGTCTTTTCGATAAGGACCGTTCTATGATTTTGGATGGTGAGGTATATAATCATGAGCTTCATGACGACTTCAACCAGATTTCTAGTATCGTACGTAAACAGAAGCCTACTGCGGAAGACTTAGAAATTGCTCGTCAGTTAGCTCAGTTCCATTGTTATGATTGTCCGCAGATTGGTGGTCTTACTCAAGCGGCTCCGTTTATCGAACGTTACAGTGCGATGAAGGAGGTTATGTCTCCTCTGTGTAATCGCACCAGTTATGTTCATATCGTACCTATTCGCATGGCTTATAGTGAGGAAGAGGTTTTGAAGTGTCATGATGAATTCTTGGCAGATGGATATGAAGGAGTTATTGTCCGTGCCGCGAAAGCACCGTACATCAATGGGCGTTGTGATTATCTTCTGAAGTATAAGGTCTTTGATGACGACGAGTTCGTTATTGAAGATGTGTTACCTGGAGATAAGGGCCTCAAAGCCAATATGGCGGCTAAGATTGTTATTCACACTAAAGACGGTGTGGAATGCAAGCCGAACATTAAAGCTCCTCATAGTGTTCTGAAAGTAATGTTGGCGAAGAAGGAAATGTATATCGGTAAGACGTGTACAGTTCGATACTTCGGCGTTACTTC
>CAZXTB010000325.1:0-303 GCA_964643535.1 uncultured Erysipelotrichaceae bacterium
ACTGGCTTCCCCCATATATAGTGGAATATGTGCGTTGATATCGTAGGCTAAACCCAGATGATCACTGTGATAATGCGATACAAAGACAGCATCAAAACCTTTGGTATCAAACAAACCTTTCACGTCAGGCTTTACTTTATTCTTCTCGTCGTCGAGTTCCAGTCCAATATCAAAAAGGATCTTGGTGGTTTCAGAAGCAATCTCAATGATACTTCCTCCGATTTGGTTTTGACCGCGATGGATATGGATTTTCATTGAAACAGATCTGTGACTTTCGAAAAATCAATCTTCATTTCGGTTGGA
>CAZXTB010000325.1:313-1744 GCA_964643535.1 uncultured Erysipelotrichaceae bacterium
TAAAGATGATCTTTGCAGGAATGGACTTTATGATATTCCCTACTGCATTTGAGATGGATTTGCTCTTGTTGTTGAATCCAGCAACTACAAACAAAATCTCTACACTTTTTATCTGCTCAATATTAAGCGGAAGATCGGTCAATCCCAACACAGTTTTATTGTTGGCGATATTGATCACGGAACCAATCAGATCATTGTAGGTAGCTGGGGTGTTCAGGATATTAACGAAATCGTCGTAATGTTTGATCAAACCGGCTTTGCCACCGATTGCTCCCGTTCCAAGCTTGTTCTCGAAAATGACCAGTTGAAATCCGTTTTCGATTTTAAGCACTCCAAGCATATCTAGTCTGAATTGTTTTCCTTCCCTTGTTCTGCCTTGATATTCAATGTCCAAAACTTTTAGTTCATCTTGGTTTTGTTTGATGAGATTGTGCTGAAATATCCTCTCAGGCTTATCGTGAACTGCGAAGAAACTATCCATTTCATTCAAAATAACCGGGAAGGCTTTTTTAAATTCATCAATATTCTTTTTATTCAGAGTTGAAAGATACTCATAATTTCTGTCATCATTTTTATGTAAGCAATACTTGCTGTCGAACTTAAAATTATAACCCGTTTTTAGCTGCTTTATTCTTAAGGCATTACCGCCTTTATAATACAGATTGATGTAGTTCTTTCTGATTTCAAGACAGATTCTCGGATCATATAAAGCAATTGATAAGAAATCTTTAAGTATGCCCGACTTCAAATCATTAATGAATCTTTGATTGATGCCCCTCATGGTATTTCCCCCTCTTAGTGCTACCAATATTAAGCTGCATATGAATAGAGCAACATGACGTAGTTGATGATATCAATCAGAACATCGATATTAGAGTTTTTAGTAAAGTTACCTTTTAGCTTTAATGTAATTTCAAATTTTGGGTTGTTGCTTACAGAGCGAATCTCAGTTGAATTGATAAATTCGGAAAATCTATTATTTACTTTCGTCACGATCTTATAAGCTGTTTTTTCTAAGTATCCATTAACGAAAACTTTATCCTGAAACTTGCCTATTGAAGCCAGTCTACTTTGAAAGGTAGATTGATTTAGATAAAACTTGATAGTAAGTCCGTTTTTGTAATTCTTACTCTCGAAAAGCGGTAGTTTTAAGAATTCCCCTTTTCGCAACTCCTCATTCATTTCTAGATCCAAGTATTTTTCTAACTTGCACATCATCGAATAACGAACGAATGATTTTGAATCAGCTGCTGATTCTTTATCTTCTTCAATTTTTTCCGTGTTGTTTACTTCCTGAGAAGCTGTGATGATGCCGGTATTGCTTTGTTGCCATTCACCAATCTTAGTTTTAATATTCCTTTCAAAGAACGGGGACGGTACTTTTTCCCTTATTATGGTGTAAAACAATAAAACAGACACTGCTAACCCAGC
>CAZXTB010000326.1:0-1738 GCA_964643535.1 uncultured Erysipelotrichaceae bacterium
AAAGGACGGCTTTACTATTTAGTCACAGTTATTTATCAATATACTGATTAATTTGTGCAATTCTATCGTATTCTGCGAACAAATTTTATTAATAGATGATGAAAGTTCCCTAAAGAAATGCAGCATTGCGAATAAAGTTTTTGAAACTCAGAATCTTTTACAAAAGAGAACCGACTTGTCATTCAGACTAAAGATGATGGCTTATAGTGGTTTTCCAGAGGTTAAAAAATTGTTGGTATAAGTGGATTGGCTTGACTGTTATAAATTAACAATGTTTAGATTTTTGTGTACAAAAATAGAAGATGCGTACATGAATTGAGATTGGACTATGTCGAGAAAGGAGAATTTTTTTAGTAAAGTTTTGGAGTTGTAATAGTATGGAGAACAAAACAAAAGAATCCTTTTTGTTTATCAATTTTTCTTACAACAATCGAAACCAATCAAATGCATTTTAATGTGATTAGATAAGTTCATATTAAATTGATAAACGTTGGTCTCACTGTTACAGAACAAGCATCGTTTCACTAAGTGATGATAATATCTTGGCAGATTATTGAAGCTTTTCGACCAAGTGATAGGTCCAGCACGTCTCACTTCCACCAAAAGTCGATTAAGCCATCATGTAAATGATGGCTTTTTTCATGAATAGGCATTCCAAATAAAAGTTGATAACTCGCACCTTTGCGCTAATAAAAAAGAAACCTTCGATCAACAAAGGTTTCACTGTTTGGCGGATTATACTTCAAGTCAAGTCGTGAGTGAGGGTTAACCCACCACTCAAGTAAACAGGGTGATGATCTATCGTTGACTGATCCAAGGTTTTCCTTGTCGGTTAACGTCATAAATGCCCCAATGCTTCTCAGCTTCCAGTGGATTTGTTCCACCTTTCCAAGGCTCATCAAAGGCTTCGAAAATAAACATGGTGATCTGGTTCTTTTGGGACCATGCTATCATTTGATCCAAATAAGCTTTTTGATACTCACCGTTTGTTTGTGATGTATCCATTTGTTCAGTTGCACTCGTCGTCCATCCAAACTCAGTAAATATGACGGGTTTGTCCGGGAAAGCTGCTTTCGTTTTATGATACTCATCAATGGTCATTTCAACGGCTTGAGCATAAGGAACGCGTTGCCACAAGGGATAAACATGGATGGAAATGAAGTCAACGATTTTTGCTAGCTCAGCCCCCTGATTGCGCCATTCATAAGCACCCTCGCAGAAGGTGATGGGTAAATCTGTTTTAGACTTCAAGATTTTCGCATATTCACACAAGGTTTCAGGACTCATTTTATTGGGATGCCAATGCGCAGTGTTTTCATTCCCGATCGAGATCCCCAACACAATGGATTGATAACGATTTGCGAGCAACGCGACTTGGTCAAGTTGGGCGATATTCGATCTTTTGTGGCTTAGGAGTTCTTCTTCGCTGTAAACACCTCCCCACGGACAATTGGGATTGGATATTTCACCTTTGGATTCTACGCCAAGCAAGACCTTAAGGGGGATATGATGTTCAGTAATCACTCTTAGAACCGACTCTGCGTGTTTTGAGTTATCATACATGCGGATATAGCTAAAATGCTGTGAAAGCAAGATAAGATCTTCCAGGACCTCTGCATCACTGGGATAAGTCTGTGTGATTGGGCTCTGTCCATTTCTGTAACCTGAATAACAGACAGCCGGCTTGTACTGAAACATAGGGATTCCTTTCTTATCAATGTTGATGGGTCGAAACGAG
>CAZXTB010000327.1:0-1738 GCA_964643535.1 uncultured Erysipelotrichaceae bacterium
CGTGGTCATATGAATCTGATATTCGTCTTCTCTGTTCATGAAATACGCTTGGATCCAAGGCACGAGCTTTGATGAGCGTCCATGTCCTGAAACCGGGTTGATGATAAAGATGTGTTTCATTTGGGGTCCCTTTAAGTTTATTATACGGTATAAACAACCTGTCCTTTGACATAGGTTGCCAACACGGTGTAATCCTGATCCAATACCGTAAGATCTGCCTCATAATGAACTTGAATCTTACCTAAACGATCTGCAATCTTTAAGACTTTAGCTGGATTGATGGTGGCTGAATTGATCGCAGAGACCTCATCGACTCCCGCATTTTCAATTAAGTTTCTTAAGCCCTTATTATACGATAAGGTAGAACCTGCTAAGGTATTGGTATCCGCTAAATAAGCGCCCCCATTGGGTCTAATATCAATGGCTTGTCCCCCAAAGACAACTCTTCCAGGTGCCATCCCTTTTGAACATAAGGCATCGGTGATCATAACACAATGATCCTTACCTTTGGCTTTGTATAAGACATTGATGGCTGGCCAACTAACATGGTTTCCATCACTGATGATTTCTGCATAAACAGTGCCTAAACGAAGGGCTGCCCCTACTAGACCTGGTTCTCTATGATTGAAGGCTGTCATCGCATTAAAGGTATGGGTTAAGCCATTGGCTCCATTGGCGAAAGCAAAGAGTGCTTCGTTATAGGTAGCCCCTGAATGACCTAGATGAACAGAGACGCCATGACCACTTAAATATCGAGTCAATTCAAGCTCTTCATCTTTTTCGGGAGCTAAAGTAATGACCTTGATGAGATTCTTAGCTGCTCTTTGATATTTCTTAAACTGTTCTACGTTAGGTATTACGATGAAGGGTTCAGGTTGAGCCCCTTTAAAAGCTTTATTTAGATAAGGACCTTCAAAATGAACGCCTGCGATTCTAGCTCCAAAAGGAACTTCACTGGCGATCACCGCAACGTTTTTTAGTGCTTTGGTTAAAATAGCTTCACTTTGAGTAATGGTGGTAGGACATAAAGAAGTAATGCCTTCTTTAGGCGCTTCTTTTAACCACATCTTTAAACCATCTGGGGTAGCTTCGTTGGTATCAAAACCAAAAGCACCATGACAATGGATATCGATGAAACCAGGATAGATACGCTTATCAGCGTAATCCTTATCGACCTTTTTAGTTCCATAAGGCCAAATGGCGATGATCAAATCTCCTTCGATTTCGATTTGAGCAGGAACCCATTGTTCAACGATCCAAACTCTTTTACTTTGAAGTAGCATGTGTTCTCCTTTGAGGTAAAGGCCTAATTAGGCAATGTTTACCAAAACCGACCAAATCAAGCCGGTTGGCTTGTTTAAGCGCTTCAAATACTAAATTTTGATTCTTAGGATTTGCATATTGCATCAAGACTCTTTGTAAAGTCTTATCTTTAACGGTTTTAGCAACATAGATCTTTTGACCGGTAAAGGGATCCATCTCAGTATAATACATACAGGTCGATGCCGTAAATGGGGTTGGATAGAAGTCTTGGACTTGTTGAGGCTGATGACCTATCTTTTTAAGATAAAGCGCCAATTCTACCGCATCTTTTAAATCGGATCCTGGATGAGAAGAGATCAAATAAGGTACTAGATATTGATCTTTATTGAATTGTTTATTCTTGGCTTCGTATTTCTTTACGAATTTATCATAGAGTTCAAAGGAAGGTTTACCCATCTTATCTAAGACACGAGCA
>CAZXTB010000328.1:0-1726 GCA_964643535.1 uncultured Erysipelotrichaceae bacterium
CAACTGAACTGCTTGGGTCGTGACTTCCATCGCTACTTCAGAGGCATAAAGCTTAGCCATCGCAGCTTCCGTTGAATAAGGTTTACCACTGTCTTTTAAGAGGGCTGCTTTATACACCAATAAACGAGCGGCTTCTGTCTTCATCGTCATATCAGCCAATTTGAACTGTGTATTTTGAAAAGCTGAGATCGGTTTACCGAATTGTTTTCTTTGTTTAACGTATTTTACGGTCTCATCGATGGCCCCTTGCGCGATCCCTAAAGCTTGAGCAGCGATCCCAATACGACCTCCATCTAAAGTACTCATCGCAATCTTAAAGCCCATACCTTCTGTTCCTAATAGATTCTCAAGAGGAACTTTTACTTTATCAAATACGAGCTCACAAGTTGATGATCCTCTGATCCCAAGTTTTAACTCTTTTGGGCTTACTGTAAATCCAGGCATTTCTTTCTCAAGAATAAAAGCAGAGATGCCTTTTGTCCCTACACTTCGATCAGTCATCGCAAAGATGATGTAGATGTCCGCATAACCCGCATTGGTGATAAAGATCTTAGATCCCGAAATAAGGTAATAATCTTCCTTCTTAATCGCAACGGTTTGTTGACCAGCAGCGTCCGTACCCGCATTAGGCTCGGTTAATCCAAAAGCTCCTAATGCTGATCCATTACATAAACGCGTCAAGTATTTATCCTTTTGAGCTTGAGTTCCGAATTGATAAATGGGATGAGCGCCTAAGGAGGTATGCGCACTTAGGATGACCCCTGTCGTTCCACACACTTTGCTCAGCTCTTCGATCGCTAAGATATAGGCCAAGGTATCTGCGCCTGATCCTTGCATCTCGACTGGAAAACAGATTCCCATCATTTTAGCTTTAACCATTTTCTCAACGGTTTCTACAGGGAAGCGTTCTTCTTCATCGATGGAGTGGGCAATCGGTTTAACTTCTTTTTCTGCGAAATCTCGATACATCTTTTGAAGTAAGAGATGAC
The DNA here is from genome assembly GCA_964643535.1 of uncultured Erysipelotrichaceae bacterium. Classification (GTDB taxonomy): domain Bacteria; phylum Bacillota_I; class Bacilli_A; order Erysipelotrichales; family Erysipelotrichaceae; genus UBA2212. Next base: position 990 of record CAZXTB010000328.1, read on the forward strand.
GTTTAGAGAGATTATAGTCCATCATTAAGCCTCATCTTTAGGGGCCATTACTGTTGCCTTACCACTGACCACTATTTCCCCAGCACTGTTTCTTGCGATGGTTTCTAAAATGACCCGATTCTTTTCAGCGATGATCTCTATGATGGTTACTGTCGCTGTGATCGTTTCATCAATTCTTACTGGCTTCATAAATCTAGATTCTTGACCTAAATAAATGGTACCCATTCCAGGCAACTGAGTTCCTAAGATCTTAGAGAACAAAGAAGCCACCAAAGCACCATGAACGATGCGTCCTTTAAACATGGTCGTCTGAGCAAAAGCCTCATCCATATGAACTGGGTTATCATCACCTGATACTTCCGCAAACAAAACAACATCCTTGGATGTGATTTGTTTGGTAAAGGATGAACTTTGACCCAACTTCAAGTCTTGAATCGATATTCCTTTTAACATAATTATTTACCTTTATGAGATATGAATCACCTTTCATATTCAGTGTAGAAGATGTCACCTATCTTGTCAATAAGTTTGTTAATATAATAACAAATGTTTTCCAAGTCTTTGTGAACGCTTGAAATGATTGATCAGATTGCATATAAAAGCTACTCTTTTTAACAAGTCTCATGATCCATTCTCCACCTTATACAAGAAAATAACTACTCTTGGTAGTTACTCTAGAAAAATATTTACTATTTTCAAATATATACATTGACAGGCGAAGTATATAATGTTAGAGT
>CAZXTB010000329.1:0-1718 GCA_964643535.1 uncultured Erysipelotrichaceae bacterium
TTGATCTTGGCCAATCTTTTTAGTGTAAGTATCATCGGTTATCACTATTTAAGCCAAACTGATCTGCATGATTATAGCGATAACATCAATCTTTCTACCAATGTGATCAATGCCCACAGAGGAACCATCTACGATAAAGATATGAATATTCTGGCTGAAGATGTGGTTAGTTATACTTTGTATGCCATTGTCGATCCTACTCGGCCAGCTGTAGATGGTCATCAAGCTTATGTTTCAGATTTTGATCTTACGGCTGAAAAGTTAGCTGAAATTCTTAATACAGATAAGACTTATTTACTAGAACGACTTAATCAAGCGGAATATCAAACTGAGTTTGGCTCGATAGGACGTCATTTAAGCACTTTAGAAAAAATGGCCATCGAAGCTTTAGATCTACCTGGTTTAGGTTTCATCGAAACACAAAAAAGAACGTATCCTTTAGATTCTTTTGCCTCTTATTTACTAGGATTCGCCAACGATGATGAGAATACTCTTGAACCTGATCTTTTGGGAAGAATGGGACTAGAATCTACCCTAAATGATCGATTAAAAGGAATCAATGGTTATCAAGTATCTACGGTGGATGCCCAAGGTTATGTTTTACCAGGATCTAAACAAACCATAACACCCTCCATTAATGGGAGCTCCATCATACTAACTTTAGACCGTACGCTCCAAGATCAATTGGAATTCACCATGGGTGAAACCGAGGTGGCTTATAATGCGACTCATACCTGGGGTACGATTGTTGAAATCAAAACTGGGAAGATTCTTGCGTTTGCTCAAAATCAGAATTTTGATTTAAATAAAGTCGATACGAATAATTTTATGACTTTTGGATCACAAATGATCTATGAACCTGGTTCAACGATGAAGACCTTTACCTATGCAGCTGCCATAGAAGAGGGTGTCTATAAAGGATCTGATTTATTTGATTCTTCTCCTTTTATTTATGGCTATGAGAATGGTAAGTTAACACGACTAAAATCTGCCAAAGGACAAATTGGAGTCATCAATAACGTAAATAAAAAGAACTGGGGCCTAATTGATTACGATACAGGTTATGTTGTTTCTTCTAACGTAGGGATTGCCTCTTTGTTGACCACGGTCTTAGATCCTGAAATCTATAAGAAATATCTCAATGATTTTCATTTTTTCGAACCCGTTTCTACAGACATAAAACCCGAAAGCATCGCTGCGGCTTCCATCAATACAACTTCAGATTTATTGCACATTGGATTTGGACAAGGTATTTCAGTTAATATGCTGCAACTTGTTCAAGCCTATACAGCGATTATGAATCATGGGGAGATGATGAAACCCTATATCGTGGATCGTATCATCAATTCAGATACCAATGAAGTTCTGGTTCAAAATGAACCCACTCGAATAGATCAACCGATTTCTTCGTCAACTGCTTCAACCATGGTGGATCTGATGCATCTTACAGTGACATCAGAGATAGGTTCTTGTCATCGCTATCAAATGGATTCTGTAGATATCTTCTGTAAATCTGGGACGGCTCAATTGGTGGTGGATGGCGCTTATTCTAACGATGAGTTCGTTTACTCTGTGATCGTTGGTTTGCCTTATGATGATCCAGAAATCATGCTATATTATGCTTTTAGAAGTCCTACGATTTTACGAAGTGCTGAACAAAGCCGCCAAATCAAAGAAATCATTAACGCCGCCAAAGTGAGTGTCTTCTTTATTGACGA
>CAZXTB010000330.1:0-1718 GCA_964643535.1 uncultured Erysipelotrichaceae bacterium
GGAAGAAGCAGAAACGATTCTTTCAGACATGCGTAATTCTAAAGCAGCACCTATCCATGAGAACATCAGTCGAAAGAAAGAATTAGATGCCTTGATTAAAGAAAAGGTTGAAGAATCAAGTTTAGACAAAGTTAAGATCGGTCAATGGGTAAAGATCACCATCACCAATCAAGTAGGACAAGTCGTTGCGACTCGTAAACAACTGGCGACTGTCTCGGTCAATGGGGTCAAATTAGAAGTACCTTTAACGAAATTGGCTTTTGCGCCAACCCCGATTATCCCAAAGAATGTCCAATTCAATTCAGAAAGATTGGCTTCTGTTCCTTTAGAAATAAACTTGATTGGCTTGACTGTCGATGAAGCCTTAAATGAAGTCGATCATTATCTGGATGATTGTATACGAGCCAGAATGCCTTTTGCGCGTTTGATTCATGGGCATGGGACTGGGGCTTTACGTTCTGCGATCCACTCTATGTTAAAAGGTCATCATTTTGTAGAATCCTATCGTTTGGGTCAACAATCTGAAGGTGGGGTAGGTGCGACCGTTGTCTACTTTAAAGGATCCAAAAATGAATCTCAAAGATAAACTAAGTACCTTACCTAATGGTCCTGGCATCTATATGATGAAGGATTCTAAAGGAACCATCATCTATGTCGGTAAAGCTAAAAAATTAAAAAATAGGGTCAACCAATACTTCGTTGGGGCTCATGATTATAAGACCACCAAGTTGGTGTCTCGTATTATAGACTTCGATTATATTGTGACCAGAACTGAAAAAGAAGCGCTTATCTTAGAAATCAATCTGATCAAACAACATCGTCCACGCTTCAACATCATGTTTATGGATGATAAGTCTTACCCTTATCTAAAACTAACGCAGGAGAAATACCCACGTCTTAAGGTCGTACGTGACCTAAAGAAAGATAAGAAAGCAACCTATTTTGGTCCTTATCCAGATGCTACAGCAGCTCATCAGATGAGAAACCTTCTCAATGATTTATACCCTCTTAGAAAATGTGAAGCCATGCCAAAGAAGGTTTGTCTCTATTATCATATTGGCCAATGTTTAGGTCCTTGCGAATTTGAGATCAAACCTGAGGTCTATACCGCCATGGTATCAGAAATCACCGATGCGCTTAAAGGCAACAGTAAAGTGCTTCAACAGAAACTATTGGCTCAGATGACTGAAGCCACTGAGAAACAACTCTATGAGAAAGCTGCGGAGTATCGTGACTATCTAAAGTTTCTCAATTACGTTAAGGATCCTCAAAACGTCACCAAAGATGATCAACGAGATACCGATGCGTTTGCCTATTATGAAGATAAAGGCTACATCGCCATTCAAGGTCTATTCTTAAGACAAGGCAAGATCCTTGATCGACAATTCGTCCTTCAAGAGCTTCATCAAGAAGCCCAAGAAGCTTTCGTTGAGTTTATCCTTCAGTACTATAGTGAACGACCTAAACCATCCCTCCTTCTTTTACCCTATGGGATCGATTTAAGTTGGATCAATGAAATCGAAGAACTTAAGATCCATCAACCTCAAAAAGGTCAACAAAAATCCTTGATGGACATCGTCACTGCCAATGCGAAACAACATCTTGAACAAAACATCGAAGTGATGTCTCGTAAACATAAAGACCATGAGGAAGCGTTGATTCAATTATCAACCTTATTGAAACTCGATGACGTTGAACGCATCGAGCTCTATGACAAC
>CAZXTB010000331.1:0-1716 GCA_964643535.1 uncultured Erysipelotrichaceae bacterium
ATTGGATCAGTTGTTTGAAGGTAAAATACAAACCTTGTATTCAACTCCAGCTGTTTTACATGAAGAACTTACCAAAGCCGATGCGGTTATTGGGGCTGTTTTAATTCCAGGGGCAAAAGCACCTCATTTGATCAAAAGAGAAGATCTTAAGTTGATGAAGAAGGGGGCTGTTATAGTGGATGTTGCGGTTGATCAAGGTGGTTGTTTCGAAACGACTCATCCTACAACGCATAATAATCCTACTTTTGAAGTCGATGGGATCGTCCATTACTGTGTTGCGAATATGCCTGGAGCTGTGCCTTATACATCGACCTTGGCTTTAACCAATGCAACATTAAAGTTTGCCTTATTGATCGCCAATAATACCTTAGAAGGGGCCATTACGAAGAATAAAGCCGTCTTATCAGGAATCAATACCTTTAACGGGAAGTGTACCAATCAATTTGTCGCAGAAGCCTTCAATATGACCTATACTCCATTTGAACAGGCACACTAATGTATCATGTCAGTGATGTCTTAAAATACGGATTCTGCCCAAAACTATTTTGGGCCATTCGTCAGGAAGGGTCTAAATCCCCTCAAAAGTTTATCCAGATGAATGCGTCCCTATCAGACATCCTGGTTAATAAAGTCGGTTTGACCGATGTCTTTGAGAGCTATAGATCTATTGATCCATCTGCTGTCATCGAGGGTTTAAAGTCTAAGAAAGCAGTCGTGAATGGTCGTTTTGAGCATCATTCATTACGAGTGAAGATACCTCTGGTACACTTAACTCAAGAAGGCTTAGATGTCTATTTCACGACGCTTTCTTCTAACGCTAAGATCGAAGATCAACGCTACCTTTCTATGCATATCTGGGTCTTAGAAAGTCTAGGTTATCCGATTCATCAAATCAGAGTCATGAGTTTTAACCCAGAGTATGTAAGAGGAGAGGATCTCGATATTGATTCATGTTTTCTCTTAAGAGATACTTTTATTAGACAAAACGGGAAGACCGCAGGAGACATCACCTCGGTCTTACTCAGTCATAAGTTTGATTTTAGTGAGACGCTTAATGGGATGGATTTGGTGATGGAGAATGAAGCCATGAAGATGACCATCGATCAGTGTCCTGCCCTTAATCGTTGTGATCATTTTGAGTCTTGTTTTCAAAATCAGTTTGACTTAGATCAACATTCTATTTTCTTCTTGACCCAGAGTGCCCAAAAAAGAAACTTCATCAACGAAGGTATCCTAAAACTTAGTCAAGTTCCAATAGAGCGATTAGAAGGTACACCCCTACAATTCGCTCAGATGATGGCAGATCGTAATGGGGGCTTGTTTGCGGATCGAGTGGTCCTCAAACATTGGTTGTCTGGTTTAACTCAACCTTTGATTTTTATGGATTTCGAATGGGATACGCATGGGATACCACCTTATCAAGGGATGAAACCTTTAGATGTCTTGTGTTTTCAATACTCTCTACATATTCTGCGCGATCAAGATTTAGCCCATTATGAGTTTTTAGAATCAGGAGATTGTCGAGAAAAATTCATTCAATCCTTGATTTCAAATACCCCTAAAGAAGGATCCGTTTTAGCTTATAACGCTTTTGGGGCTGAATCCATTCGACTAAGTGAACTGGGAGATCAGTTTCCTCAATACAAAGCAGATCTTGATCAGATCAGTGAACGTATGATCGATTTGGCGGTCTTGTTTACCGAAGGAATTGTTTAT
>CAZXTB010000332.1:0-1714 GCA_964643535.1 uncultured Erysipelotrichaceae bacterium
TGAAATGGAAGTGGTCTGTGTCATGGATACGAAATACAACTCTATGATACGTCCTCAAATCAGTAGTTTTGCGATTCCTTCCTATGATTTAGGCGCTGTAGCTATGCGTGTCATGACTAAGATGCTTAATCAGAATCCTGTAGAGGAAAGAGAAATCGAATTGAGTTATTTGTTTACCCCACGTCAGTCTACGAAGTAAAACGAAAAGCTTTGATAAGTCATAGTACTTAAGTGAATGGTTCAGCGAGATAATGGTTGGTGAAAATTATCCCTAAGACTTAAGGAATACAACTTGGAGCTGCTTTATAAAAGTAAAGCCGTTAACTCGCGTTAAGAGTCAAAGTGATTAGCGAAAGCGTAACTAAGGTGGTACCGTGCATGTTTAGCACCCTTGGAGGGTGCTTTTCTATTGGAGGAGAAATTATGAATTTTTATGAAGATTTAAAATGGAGAGGTTTAATCAAAGATGTGACCGATGAGGAAGCTTTCGTTGAAAGACTCAAGAAACCTTTACGACTCTACTGTGGGTTTGATCCTACTGCGGATTCACTACACATCGGATCTCTACAACAAATTCTTTTACTTAGACGCTATCAACTCAATGGTCATACACCTATTGCCCTGATTGGAGATGCAACTGGGATGATTGGGGATCCTCGTCCAACGACAGAGAGAAAACTTTTAACCATCGAAGAAGTAAGAGCCAATGGGGTCAAAATTAAAGCTCAACTGGCACGCATTCTAGAACATCCTATGACGACCAACAACTTTATCGCTGTCAATAACTACGATTGGTTATCTAAGATCGATATCCTTAGTTTCTTACGAGACTATGGGAAACATTTCAATGTGGCCTATATGATCAACAAGGATACCATCTCATCTCGTTTATCCAGTGGTATCAGTTTCACTGAGTTTACTTATACGATTCTACAAGCGGTTGATTTTATGCACCTTTATCAGAATTTTGATTGTGAAGTTCAAATTGGTGGATCTGATCAGTGGGGCAATCTAACCAGTGGTACTGAATTGATCAGAAGAACCATGGATGATGCGAAAGTATTTGGGGTAACTTCTCCCTTAATCACCAATTCCGATGGATCTAAATTTGGTAAATCTGAAGGAAAGAATATTTGGTTAAGTGAAGAAAGAACTTCGGCTTATGCTTTCTATCAATATTGGCTGAATGTTTCAGATTCTGATGTGATCGATTTTATGAAACGTTTATCGCTTAAATCGCCTTCAGAAATTATTAGTTTTGAAGAAGGGGTCAAAACAGAAGGGCATCTTCGTAAAGCTCAAAAGGCTTTAGCTGAAGAGTTAACGGCTTTGGTTCATGGCTCTGTTGGTTTAGCGAAAGCAATAAAAATTACTGAAGCTCTGTTTAGTGGTGCTTGGAAAGAACTTAATCTAAATGATATCTTAGATGCGCTTAGTGAAGCACCAAGTTTAAGTGTCAGTGAACCTAAAGCTTTGATCGATGTCTTGACTGAAGGTAAACTAGCAGTCAGTAAACGTGAAGCAAGAGAATTGATCGAAAATGGTTCGATCAGTGTCAACGGAGAAAAAATAACGACATTAGATTATGTATTAAGTAAAGAGAATGCCCTTCATCAACACCTACACGTGCTTAGAAAAGGGAAGAAAAACTACTTCGTAATGAAGTTCGAGGGTTAACATGACAGACTATATACTCTATGGCTTTACAGTCTTG
>CAZXTB010000333.1:0-1713 GCA_964643535.1 uncultured Erysipelotrichaceae bacterium
TTGATCGCCGACATTGAAAGTAACGAGATGGTGTGAATTTTGGAATTATAATGCCACTTTCGGTCAAGACCGTTACCTCAAAATTGATTGATTTTTTTAGACATGGTAAAATACATACAATAGTTAACCTGTTTCATAAGATTGATGAGAAAAAAGGTAGATATAGATCAGATCTTGTAAGGTGTTTATACACCCAAAGGAGAATTTGAATTTTGATGATATCTGGAAGTAAGCGGTCAGAACCATTTATGGTAATTCAGAGATGGAAGTTTATCATCGCAGGGATCATTGTGATGTTGATGTTGGGCACAGTCTACTCGTATAGTGTGTTTAGACTGGCACTGGAAAAAGAATTGCAAATAGGGGCTACCCAAAGTGGAATGCCATATATGGTATCACTGGCTGTCTTTGCTATGTTTATGTATTTTACGGGTAAACATATTGATAAGTTCCATCCAAGGTTAATTTTGATTGGTGGTGCTGTGCTTGTCTCCTTGGGATGGATTCTATCTTCGTTTGTGACCAACATTTTTTTACTAACTCTCACGTACGGCGTTATTAGTGGCGCTGGTGTTGGGATCATGTATGGTGTTCCTTTGTCTGCCGTTTCAAAATGGTTTCCTGATAAAAAGGGACTCGCTGTAGGAATGGTTCTTGCAGGATTTGGGTTTTCTCCAGTATTGACTGCTCCAATTGCGAGACTACTTGTCCTTAATTATGGTGTTATGAATGCGTTTTTGATTCTTGGAATAGGTTTTGGTACGATCTTGCCCATGCTGGCTTTTGCTTTCAAATATCCAACCGAGCAAGAACGTTCTGTGTATACCAAGACACAGAATAAAGTTCAGAACTTAATAGAAATCCCGCTAAATAGCATGATTAAAACCGTGAGTTTTAAAGCACTGTATGTCAATTTCATTATCGGGACCATGGTTGGTTTAACAATGATTGGCATGACGACCAATGTTGGAGTCGATTACTTTAAACTAGAAGCATCTACTGTAACAAGTTTAATGGTTATTTTTGCGATTTCTAATGGCGTAGGGAGACCTGTATTTGGGTGGATCACTGATCGATATTCGTCGAGGGTAGCCATGTTGATTTCATATGGCATGATTCTTTTGACTTCCATCGGCCTCATCCTTATCACACATCATCTCGTTGTGTTTATCATATCGTTTTCTATCTTTTGGTTTAATCTTGGAGCATGGTTGGCCATTGCTCCTACTTCGACCTTGAAATTATTTGGGTCAAAGCACTATAGTCGTAATTTTGGTTTGGTGTACACAGCGTATGGAATTGGAGCGATAGCCGGTGTTTCAACTTCTGGTGCCTTACTGGATGTCCACGGCCATTATCATTTCATTTTTTACTTTATTATCGGATTGTGTATTTTAGGCATTTTAATAACGACACGATATATGAAAGATCAAAGAACGCCAAAGTGAATGACAATGCTCAAACCTATGACCATAACCCTTCAATGGAAGGGTTTTTTTATCTGTTTTGTGATCGAGAGGACATTATTTACTTTTTATATCAGCGGATTAACTTTTTGAGCACAATCCTTTTATCATTTCAGCTTAAAGGCGTAATACCGTTGAAGGAGATAAACTCTATAGTAAACGTTGGTAGAATTGATTCATATGTTTGTTGTTGGTTGCGATTTCCACGATGATAACAAAGAATAAGTTCTGACTGATTTCTCGAACC
>CAZXTB010000334.1:0-1688 GCA_964643535.1 uncultured Erysipelotrichaceae bacterium
TGTTGAAGATACTGAATAGAATTTCTTTCGAAATAGATCTTAGAAGGAATCTTGAACCATTGCATATTGTTGTTCCTGCGACCGATGCGCTTGATGTTGAGTAGATTTATAGCGGAGACATTATTAGAGACAGAATTATGACCATAAGATCCACAACCTAGCGTCAACGACGGAATAAACGCGTTGTATACGTTACCGATACCACCGAAAGTAGCCGGAGAGTTCCAAATGATGCGTATGGCTTTACAGGCTTTCCCAAAATCTTCAGCGATTTTTTTATCTTCGGTATGAATGGCTGCGGAATGACCTAAACCATTGAACTCTACCATTTCTTTACTATAACGAATACCTTCTTCAGTAGATGTAGAAACAATGAAGGATAAGACTGGGCTTAATTTCTCTCTTGTGCAGGGTTCATTAGGACCGATTTCTTTAACCTTAACCCCTAAGATAACCGTATTCTCAGGAACCTTGAATCCAGCCTGTTCAGCGATCCAAGAGGCTGAACGACCAACGATGGCTGGATTAAGCGCAGCCCCTGCACAGTTGGTTCCACCACAAGTGGTTCCAAAACAGAATTGTTCAAGCTTTGCTTTTTCAGATTCTGAGACAAAATAGACACCATATTTCTTAAAGAGTTCTAGTGCATGTTCATTGATCTCTTGATCGATGATGACACATTGTTCAGAAGCACAGATCATCCCATTATCGAAAGCTTTCGACATTACGATATCGTTGACAGCTTGACGAAGGTTACAGGACTTTTCCATATAAGCAGGAACATTCCCTGCCCCTACGCCTAAGGCTGGTTTACCGCAAGAGTAAGCTGCCTTGACCATTGCGTTACCACCCGTCGCCAAGATCGTCGCTACATCCTTATGATTCATTAAGAAACCTGTTCCTTCTTTAGAAGGTTTGTCGATCCATTGAATACAATTTTCAGGAGCCCCTGCTTTTACTGCTGCTTCATACACTACCTTAGCAGCTTCAGCTGAACACAGTTGAGCCCCTGGATGAAATGAGAAGATGATGGGATTTCTCGTTTTAAGCGAGATTAAACACTTAAAGATAACCGTTGAGGTCGGATTGGTGATTGGAGTGATGCCTGCGATAACACCTACAGGTTCTGCGATCTCAGTAATACCCGTGGCTTCGTTTTGAGAAACAATCCCAACGGTTCTTAAATGTCGCATATCGTTAACGACAAATTCACAGGCGAATAAATTTTTAGTGGCCTTATCTTCAAAGACCCCTCTACCTGTCTCTTTAACCGCCAACATCGCCAATTCACCATGTTGATCTAAAGCTGCAACACTGGCTTTGGCTACGATGTAGTCGATCTGTTCTTGATTCAATTGTAAAAATCCATCCAAGGCAAGGACCCCTTTAGAAACCAATTGATCAACATCTTTTTCAATGGCCAATAGTGGGTTAACTGCTTCTACGACTACACTTTCTTTCTTCGTCATACGTTTCCTCCGTTACTTGTTATTCTTTTCACGAGTTCACTATATCACTAAGAAAAACCTTGTCAATATGTATTGTTATATTTTTCACAAGTAAGCGTTTACAACTTTTTCAGGGAATTAAAAAGAGCGCTTTCACGCTCACATTTGTTCAAAAGTCTTCATCATTAAGATCGCATCTTCATCAGGATGAGAATAATACTGCCTTCTCAACGCTGCCTT
>CAZXTB010000335.1:0-387 GCA_964643535.1 uncultured Erysipelotrichaceae bacterium
GAATTTCAAACAGATATGTAAACTAAGTCCTAAAACAATCGGCAACAAGGTATAAAGCACCCTAAGGTGTTTGGTTCTGTGATAAAACAAGAAACCTGCGATAACGGATCCTAAAGAGAATAATCCAAGATAAGAGAGTAAGATCCCAAACATCCCAAAATTACCACTCGCTAAAGCAATGGCTGCCTTGCTTATGTTCCCGGTATGATGTGTAATCGTGGTTTCATACAACATGATCGCGGATATATTGGTTGCACCTCCTAAAAAGGTAAGGCTGGTGATCCAAATTAAGGTAAATATGCGATGTCGTGTAAGTTCCATGGATGTGCTCCTCATTAACTGTGATATGACCATGAGATGTCATTTGACGTGAGAGACGGCGAGTAT
>CAZXTB010000335.1:397-1685 GCA_964643535.1 uncultured Erysipelotrichaceae bacterium
ATACATTATACACTTAGTGTTTAATTGAAAAAGTGAAAACATTCAATGGATCAACCTTATCTCTAAAGTTTTCTCTAGACTAAAGGGTTTGTAGTGAAAAATAAATCTAGTTTTGGTCTTCAAATAATCATACTTCTTAAATCATTCATTGGAATAAACTTACTCACTTATCTCATCACTAATGAAAAAAGCTTGTATCTGTAAGAAAATAAGCCTTTCAACGTTTTATTCTTGTTTTCAGTCAAGCCAATGGAGAACGCTTAGGATAAAGACTACAATTAATGTAGGTTAAATCCTGTTTTAAGGGGAACAAATGAAGAAAATCTTAAAAAGACTTGGTTTAGGATTCTTAGCGCTTATTGTATTTTCAGGAGTTGCTTTTTATGTTTATACCTTGGACTATTCAAAAGCTGACGATGTCGGATTGGCAGCCTATGCGCAATCCACAGCTCAAAGTTCTACCATTCACGGCTTTCTGAGTGAAGGTTCTACAGTAGGCATTATCTTTTATCCAGGCGGTAAAGTAGAAGACAAGGCTTATTCTAAATTATGTTTAGAATTAAGTGAACAAGGAATTTCTGTCTTCTTAATCAAGATGCCTTTTAACTTAGCAGTGTTTGATATCGATGCGGCAAATCGCGTACGAAAAGCAAATCCTCAAATCACAACTTGGTTTATGGCCGGTCATTCTTTAGGAGGCGCTATGGCCTATTCTCACTTTAGTTCTCACCCAGATGATTACATGGGCATCATTCTATTGGCTGCTTATCCCCTTGAACAAACAGATCGACCAGTCCTTATTCTTAAAGGAAGCAATGATACAGTACTAGATGGATCTAAATTAAAAGACTTCGAATATGTCTCTATCCAAGGTGGAAATCACGCTCAATTCGGTAATTATGGACTTCAAAAAGGAGATGGTATCGCAACGATTACACCTTATGAACAACGCTCTTTTACGATAGAAGCAATTAAATCCTTTCTTTTAAACACCTTAAATCCTTGAATATTATATTAGATTGAAAGCTATCTATGTTAAATTTGAGATAATAAGTTATATCTTGCATACTATCGTGAACAATATGAGTTATGTTCACATCACAGTGGTATAATGAATATAGGGTAATTTATGAGAAATAAATTAGGCATGACTTTTTTGGAAGTTTTAATTGCCTTATTTCTATTTACATTAATGGTAAGTGCTGTTTTTCCTGTGTTTCTTACAACTCGTAAAATGGGCCTAGTAAATCGCAATCTTACAGAAGGCCGTCAACTGGCTCAAACTCAA
>CAZXTB010000336.1:0-1676 GCA_964643535.1 uncultured Erysipelotrichaceae bacterium
TAAACCGTTAATCGATAGATGTTCTTCAATACATTTCTTAGCATATTCAATTTTAATCTCATCTTTAAGTGGCAACAATTCTATTTTGTGAGAATATGTCAACATTTTAACCTGATCTTCACCCAGTTCTTTTAACAGCAAATTCTCTTGAATCGCTACATTCACCATCTGATTTAAAGTCTTGTAATGAATTTTCAGATCTGGATGATTTTGAAGTTTTCGAAAGCTATTCTGTTTTACTGGACTTCTTGATTTAGCATCTTCGATATTATTGCCATAAAATTTCTCTAAAACATAATTACCAATTTGAATGGCAGTATTTACTAAATTATCACCTATAATAGTATTGATATGATTTACTGCTTCAGTAACAATGGGGTCTTCTTCAGTTGCCGGTTTAGTACCTTCATGTGGTACCAACTCACTACCTGTAGATGTTGGTTGGGTATCTTCTTCTATCACTGCTGCCATTTCTACTGGTTGAGTATCTTTACCAGTGGCATCTGATGAAGATATTTCATCTTTCTTAGTATTATCAGCTATTGCTTCAGTTGCTTTCTTTGACTTGGGCATTGCTCTTATCTCCAGACGATTAAGTAACGACATGATATAACGAGATATAATACTGTTCCGATATCGTAACAGTATCAATTATTTGATACATTGATACTACATATTTTGCAATAAATATTTTTGATTTATACCGGCAAGATTCAGCAGGAGATAGAGGCTATTATTGGGTTACACTTTCAGTCTTTTTAGCAGATAATTACAATATATGGCGGCGATGGTATCAAATAATTTATTCAACTTCATCTACAGGATCAATAGCCTGGCTCTGAGCTTTTAGCTTTGCTCTCAGTGGTTCATAGTAGTATGCACCTTTTTGTAAACGTAGCTTGGTGTTGATCTTTGTCTTGATTTTTGTATTTTCTTTTTCATTCACTCCTTGATAAATCACCCAATCGCCTTCTTGAGTTCTTTTCACATTTGGTGATTTGGCATGTAATGATAACTTTTTCTCTATATCAGGATCGATTGTCTCTATACCCACGCCTGATACTGTCAATATCTGTGCATAGAGCTGATCATTAATAAAAGCATATGAAATAGCGGGATTCTTAATGGAGTGCATCGGCATTTTGCATGGGCCAGTGTAGTTATAGTAAGATACTCCTCCTTTTTCCATATACTTCACAAAGTATCCATCTTTGTTCAATTCTTGCAGAGAAGTACCAAAAGTAAGATTGTTGCAATCAAATCCGAAAGACAGGATTGGGGACAAGGTTACGAAACAAGAGATCAGGATAAATATCTTTCTATTCATTTTGTTTCCTTTCAAAATATGATATGTATGATTCCATCGCCACCAGTGCATGAGAGAAACCATATTGAAGAACATCGAACGAGTCAAGATAAACAGACAGGTGATAATCTATTGATCACTTCTACATATACAGACAATCCTCTGTGGTGTACCCAGGTGATCCACTGCCAGTGCCAGTACGCACAATCTCCGGCGGTGGAGACAAGTTTACCACATTTAAAGTCCAGCATGATCTCCGCCGCTAATAGTTAATATCTTCAATAGCATTCAGAAATAATTTAATCCTATCATTCAATAACCATAACAAATTACTATATCAGGTGAAATATCTTTGCAAATTGAGCATGTA
>CAZXTB010000337.1:0-1071 GCA_964643535.1 uncultured Erysipelotrichaceae bacterium
GATGTAGGTGGTATCCAAAGATTTAGATTCTGGTTCTAAGAAGATCTGATGGCGGTCTTTGTCCGCGAATCGAACCAGTTTGTCTTCAATGGATGGGCAATACCGAGGTCCTACACCTTCAACCAAGCCTGAATACATCGCAGATCGTTTCAGATTTAAATGAATGACTTCATGAGTCTTAGGATGAGTATGAATTAAATAACACGGAACTTGTTCTGTGGGGAATTGTTCTTTCTTAAAATCCATGGAGAAGTGAATGAAGTTTGTATCTCCAGGTTGTATGACACCTTTTGAGAAGTCGATCGAATTGGTTTTGATGCGTGGTGGGGTTCCTGTTTTTAGTCTAAAAGTCTTAAGACCTGCATCTCTTAAGGATTGGGACAATGAGGAAGTCGTTGGTTCCCCTTCAGGACCGCTAACAGTGGCAGTCGAACCTACCAAGATCTTAGAAGACATGTATGTTCCGGAGGTTAAAATTACCGCATCACTATAAAGTATTTCTCCATTTTCCAATAAAACACCTTGAGCTTGATTATCTTGAATCAAGATCTTGATCGCAAGGCCTTCTTTGACACTTAGATTCTGTGTATGATGGACCACATCTTCCATCATTTTTGAATACGCTACTTTATCAGATTGGACTCTAAGGCACTGGACACCGGGTCCTTTATTGGTATTGAGCATTTTAAACTGGATGGCGGTAAGATCAGCAGTGATCCCCATCTGTCCACCCAAAGCATCGATTTCACGCACCACAACGCCTTTGGCAGGTCCACCAATCGATGGATTGCAGTTCATGATACCGATTCGATGTTCATTGCTGGTTAAAAGGATGGTTTCAATTCCCATCCTGGCACTTGATAGAGCCGCTTCTATTCCGGCATGACCTGCTCCAATGACAATGATCTTCATGTTGGCCCTCGCTTAACTATTTTAACACAGACCAGACAAAGCAAACCAAGTGGCGCATATGGTGCTATAATTTTCTAGAGGTGAATCATGATCAGCGATAAAATTAAAAAAGATATTTTGAAGATGCAAGAGGGCGAAATGACAGAGTATCATATTTAT
>CAZXTB010000337.1:1081-1676 GCA_964643535.1 uncultured Erysipelotrichaceae bacterium
ATAAGAATGCACAGATTATTGCTCAAATTGGTAATGAAGAAAGAGCTCATGCTAAGCTTTGGCAAAAATACACTAATGTTGAAGTCAAACCAAAGATGAATAAGGTAAGATGGTATGCCTTCTTAAGCAAAGTATTTGGCTTTACCTTCGCAATCAAGCTGATGGAAAATGGCGAAGGCGATGCCAGTATTGCCTATCATGAAATCGCCAAAGAAGTTCCAGAAGCCTTAAAAATCGCTGAAGACGAAGACAAACACGAAAAAGCCTTGATCGAATTGCTCGATGAAGAACGGCTTCAATATGTTGGATCTATGGTGCTGGGGCTAAATGATGCCTTGGTAGAATTGACAGGTACTTTGGCTGGTTTATCCTTTGCCTTACAAAACACAAAACTGATCGCATTGAGTGGACTGATCACAGGGATCTCTGCGACTTTATCCATGATGAGTTCTGAATACCTATCTGCACGATCTGACGCGAATCCTCATCCGTTTAAATCAGCATCTTATACAGGGATCATGTATATTGCGGCTGTTGTGCTGATGACCCTACCTTATCTCTTACTGGATGATTATCGAATTGCCTTAGCTTGTTT
>CAZXTB010000338.1:0-1673 GCA_964643535.1 uncultured Erysipelotrichaceae bacterium
CCTGCTTCATTAGAAATAAATTTCTTCGCACTGATCAGATATTCTCGAGGATCTTTGCCTGTGATCGCGATGGCTTCTTCTTGGCCATAATCGACTTTCAGTTTCTTAGGCCATTCTGGCCAAGGATTACTGATGGGATTTCGTTTTAAAGCAGGTTCTCCCATGATTTCAAATTGAGTTACACTTAAACACCCTTGTCTCAAAGAGGTCGCAACACAGTCTGTTCCTGTATCTCCTCCTCCTAAGATGATCACATGTTTACCATAAGCTGAAATAGAAGAAACCTTCTGCTGATTTAAAAGATGTTTTGTATTGGCTTTTAAGAAATCTACCGCAAAATGAATGCCTTTTGAGTTGGAACCTTCGATTTCTATACTTCGTGGTTTTGTTGCGCCTCCACACAAAACCACCGCATTAAAAGAATCAACGATTGATTTCGCACTGATGTCTTTACCTACTTCAGTGTTTAACACAAAATGAACTCCAGCTTGTTTTAAAAGATCCACTCGTCTTTCAACGATGGATTTATCAAGTTTCATATTGGGTATCCCATACATCAATAATCCGCCCACTCGATCATTTCTTTCATAGACCGTAACTTCATGACCAAAAGCAGCTAGACAAGATGCGGTAGAAAGACCAGAAGGACCAGAACCTATGACCGCTACCTTTTTACCAGTTGGGTGAGATGCTTTTGGTTTGACCCAGCCTTCTTTAAACGCTTTTTCGATGATTTGATACTCAATACTGCTGATGGCGACAGGTTCTAAAATTGATCCTTCTGTGCATGATCCTTCACAAGGTGCAGGACAAACACGAGCGGTAAACTCAGGAAAAGGATTGGTCCTGCTTAATCGACGATAGGCTTCTTCCCATTGATTTTTATACACCAAATCATTCCATTCAGGGATAAGATTATGCAAAGGACAACCTGCGGTCATCCCATTGAGTTGAACTCCTGCGCTGCAATATGGAATCCCACAGTTCATACAACGAGCTCCTTGAACGGCTATGAGCTCATCTTTTTGAGGCAAGCGTATTTCATGTGAGTCTTTTAAACGATCTAGTGGAAGACGTTTAGAAGGATCTGTTCGTTGATATTCTAAAAAGCCAGTGACTTTACCCATTCTAGTGCTCCCTTCAGTTCAAGCCTGTGGCTTCAGTTTCTATGACCTGAAGACCTAAAACAGGTTCTTTAAAACTTTCTTTAAAGGCTACCATCATGGCTTCATCTCCACGGTATCCTTCAGCTTCTGCTTTTTCGATGTTTTCCAACATGTGTCGATAATCCGTAGGAATGATCTTCGTAAAGCGAAGCACCGAAGCCTCCCAAGAATCAAGCAGTGACTTCGCTTGAGGACTTTGGGTCATCTCAAAATGTTTCTCAATCATTTTCTTAAGAGACTCTATTTCTGATGGATCACTTAGTGGTCCAACTTCAACCATTGAAGGATTTAAACAAGAGGCCTTAAAATCTAAGACATAAGCGATCCCACCAGACATCCCCGCCGCAAAATTTCGTCCTGTCTTACCTAAAATAACCACTTTACCACCGGTCATATATTCACAGCCATGATCTCCTACCCCTTCAACGACCGCTTGTATTCCACTGTTTCTAACACAGAAACGTTCTCCTGCGATCCCGTTGATGTAGGCTTCTCCTTCAGTTGCCC
>CAZXTB010000339.1:0-260 GCA_964643535.1 uncultured Erysipelotrichaceae bacterium
CTAGACGGTATAGCGTACCACATCTTCAGCTAAGATTTTCAAATCTTTATCATAAATTGTTCCTCTGTGAGCATTGATCACATTGGTTGAAAGATTGATGTTGTCGCTGTACTCGTGTAAATCTGTTTGACTTAGATAATGATAACCGATGATGCTTACACTAAAAAGATTGGCCAAGATCAATGTAGTGACCAACCCCATAATGGATAAGCTAAAAAGAAGCATAAACGTGCTTCTGTTTTTCATCTATTCACCTGTGC
>CAZXTB010000339.1:270-1671 GCA_964643535.1 uncultured Erysipelotrichaceae bacterium
AAATTCGATGACATTATTACCATTGAGGCTTAAACCAGCTTCTTTGGCAATGGCCATGACCCTTTCATAATCGCCTAAACGTTGGATCTCTTTAGCCAGATTCTTGTTTTGCGATTGAATTTGAGCCAATTGTGCGGATTTGTTTTGAAGTTGCACACTAAGCGATACATTGATTGAGCGTAAGGCAATACTCGTAAAGAAATACAACATCAAGACAAAGCTAAAAACCAAAATGGCCAAACCTTGGATTTTGATTCTTCTTTTTGTTCTCTTGATGCGAATTGCCATGAGTTATACCTTTCTTAGGATTCTTAACTTCGCTGAATGTGAGCGAGGATTTTCTAATAATTCCGTTTCGTTTGCACGAGAATGCTTTTTATCGATCAGTTCATAATCTGCTGTAGGAGTTCCAAGTACTGGAAGTTTAGAAGGCACATTGACGTGAGACATTTCTGCGAATACTTTTTTTACGATGCGATCTTCTAAGGAATGAAAAGTTATGACTGCCAATCGTCCATCTTGATTAAGCAAGGAGATGGCATCTCTAAGCGTTCCTTCTAAAATCGATAATTCTTGATTAACTTCGATGCGTAATGCTTGGAAGACTTGTTTAGCAGGATGTCCTTTCTGAGAAAGGACTTTAGAAGGAAGAGCTGATTTGATCACTTCTACCAATTGGAAGGTTGTTTCAATCGGAGAAAGACTTCTTTGTTTCTCTATGGCTCGAGCGATTTGTTTCGCATAGGATTCTTCTCCATAACTTAAGAAGATTTGAACCAGTCTTTCATACGGGTAACTGTTTACGACAGCGAACGCATCGATGGCTTGTCTTCGATCCATGCGCATATCGAGTCTCGCATCATAGCGATAACTGAATCCTCGATGTGGATCATCAAACTGAGGAGAAGATACGCCTAGATCCATCAATATCCCATCCAGAGAGGAGATCTGTAGATCGGCCATAATGCTTTTTAGATTTCTGAAGTTATCATGAATCAAGGTAATTTTTTCTGAATACGCTTTAAGATTCTCTGAAGCTTCTTGGATTGCTTGATCATCTTGATCCAAGCCTATGAGTCTACCTGTGGTCAGTTTTGAGACGATGCCTAAACTATGACCACCCCTACCTAAGGTACAATCGAGATAAATTCCAGTAGGTTTTATGTTGAGCCCATCAAGAGACTGATGATATAAGACTGGGATATGTTGTGTCATTATTTTATGAACTCGGTCAATTCTTCAGCGACGCTTTCGAAGGCATCACTGGCTTTTTCTGAATAAGCTTTCCAACGAAGCAAGGACCAGATTTCCACATGATCGGCTACGCCCAACACGACGCATTCTTTAACGATGGCTGCCTCTTCCATTAAGTTCTGAGGGATCAAGATACGACCTGCCCCA
>CAZXTB010000340.1:0-1662 GCA_964643535.1 uncultured Erysipelotrichaceae bacterium
AGCCCATATGCAATTAAATGAAAATCATTATGAATCATCTATTCTGGTTGACTAAATACATGTCATCAGTTAAGTCAAGAATCGATAAGAAACATGCGACTTTCTATAGTCATTCTGACGACTGAATAGCCCAACCTATATTGCTTCTTGAGAAATTCAGCTTGGATAAAGGCCTCAATTTCTGTCTTTCCTTCTTAAGGTAATGCTCATCTTCAATACTTGCTTCTTCCATTAGTCGATCTAACACATGCCCAAAAGGTTCACCTTCATAAACCTTTTTATTCAAAACTTCCCAAGGCCAAGCGAGGTATTGATTGATCCATTCATCGTGAATGAGGTGCCTGTATTCCTTGTCGTGGGCTGGATGATCTATGAGGTCCATCGGTTGTTTGTGATAGTTCATTGCGATACTCTCGATTTCGCCATCAAATAAGATATAGCGACAGTATTTTCCTGATCCTAATTTGCCTTGTGTGTAGACATCAAGAATTTCTATTAGTTCATAGCCCACCTTCTCGGCCATTCTCCTACTAGCCATATTCTTTTCATCAATAATCAATTCAACGAACCTGAATTTCTTATCGTATAAGGCTACGCTGCTGAGCCTCTTCAGAAAGTAAGTTCCCAATCCTTGATTTCTCTCGCTATTTCGCATCCATAGCGTTATTTGGGTTCCGTTTTCGCTATATGAGGTCCAGTAATAATTCGCCACACCTAAAAGTTTGCCTCTGTCGAATATTCCGAATAGATCTACAGTTCGATCCTTAATCATTGATTGAAAATATTTCAACATTTCCAAATATGGTCGCTGTTGGGAAAAATATCCAAGGTCTAGATATGTCGACATTGATTCGATACTTTCTCTATAAGCTTGTGCAAATTCTGGAAAATCATTCCTTGTTAATACTCTAGATTCTAAATTTGCAAACCTATTTACTTCATCTTCTGTTGCCCAATTAATCATTTAATCTCCTATCAAATTTCTTATTCCCTACTTCCTGCAGAGGGAATAGGAGCCCTTTTCAGGCTCCCTTAAAAACCTTCTTCCTTTAAGGTTTATAGTCGTTGGCGAATTACTGCCAACAAATGCGCTCAAATGTCATTAACTCTCAATATTCCAGGATGGGCATTGCGGTGCACCCTGAAGGTTAATAACGCTTGTGATCACCATATAGATCACTTCTTTTTTGGTGTGCAGATTCGGTCTGCTATACCTGCAACTTCTCTGTCTCGCTACTAGTTGCTGAAGCGGGTCTCCCACGAATGGGTGTTTTCTTTGTTTGTATGAAAGCAAGAAGGTCCCTCAACTTTTCAGTATCGGGACCCTCGGGCATTGAATTTGAGATCTGACAATCTCATCATCCATCCATATCAACGTTAATTATGGAAACTCAACTGTCAGTTTTTTAATTCAATCCCGAAGCAATACTGCCAATACTATATGTCCTCGTCTTGGTCTTTTTAGATGCCTTCGACTCGCAACATGTAAGTAGCGACTAGATCGCTACTTGCTTCATACACCTATTGTAGCATTTGTGATTTTCAAAGGCAATACTTTTTAATTTCTTTTTTTACAAAACTTATCTTTACTTAGTTATAGATCTTTCTTATATTTCTTTGCCTGATCCATCATAACTTCGGCGATTTTTTCTGCTGCGATTC
>CAZXTB010000341.1:0-1652 GCA_964643535.1 uncultured Erysipelotrichaceae bacterium
CTAAATACACATTTTCTGTAGAATTTATTAATCTATTAAATTCTTTGAGAACTAAAGAAATTAATTTTAATCTGTTTATAGCATCATCATTTGTGTTCTCAGGAACTTTGATTATTGATTTGAATTCAGATGTAAATCTGTTATTATATGAAAAAGTATCTAACTTCAATCCGATGAGCTTATTAGCGCTTAAGTCATTAAGTTTCTCTTTGCAAGTGCTAATGATGCTATCGAGAAGAAGATAGCAGGAAGTATCGACGGTGATGCCACATTCTTTCTCCTGATCTAATGCCCAATAGCCTAGACCGGAAAATTCACGGGAATATGAATTTAATGAGAAGAGAATCAGAAGAAAAAATATGATGAGATTTATTTTCATTTAGATTCAGCTTATTTTACTATATCGATGAAAGCAGGATCAGAGCAATATTCTGTAGAGTCATCATCATTTTTCGCCTTTTCTTTATTGTTATTATCGAAAGCAATTGCTTGTTTTAAAAATTTAAGCATTTCAGTGTCGTTTTTCAATATTGAAAAAAGACAAGCCTTGTTGTATATTGAAACAGTATGATTAGGTTTGATTTCAATAACTTTATCGAAATCTAAAATAGCTCCTTGATAATCTTTGAGTGAAATTTTTGCTTGACCTCTCCAAAAGTAAGCATCAGCAACATTAGGATTAAATTCAATAGCTTTGTTGAGATCCTTTAATGCATCTTGATAATTTCCGATTGCACCTTCAGCCACACCTTTTCTGTAATAAGCCTCAGCATAATTAGGGTTAATCTCAATAGCTTTATCAAAATCAAGAAGAGCTTCTTGGAAATTATCCTGAGCTGATTTAGCGATACCTCTACAGAAGTAAGCCTCAGCGTAATTAGGATTGATATTAATTGCCTTGTCAAAATCCTTGATGGCTGATGTATAATCACCCTTTGATTGCATTTTACAACCGCTATCAAAAAAAACTTTTTCTTGTTTAGTATTATTACAAGCTAGCAACGATATGAATATAAAAAGAATAAATTTCATAATTTCTCTCTTAATTATTTTCTATGATATCTTGAACTGACTTTGGAATAAGATTTAGGAAATCGTAGCCGGTGCTGTATTCGATGCGATCGACGGTTGTTTGGTAATCCTCCCAAGGATGTTTGAGAACTCCTGCGATGTTGGGCATGACGACTGCGATTACCTGTGTTGAGCTTGTTACATCTTTGAGAGATTGACCACGATCAAGAACTACAACGATTTTGAAGCATGAATCAGGAATTGGAACTATGCCTGCATCGTTCAAGGTTGCTGTGCTGTGAAAGATCGGACCGGAGACGACGAATAATTCTTTGTCATCATTTCGACAGAGATCGTTGCAGTAGTTCTCGAAACGAAGCCATACGCCACGATTGAGATCTGGGGTTTGCGGAATGATGTTCGTTAGCAAGAAAGTTGCTTTGTTGTCTTCTGCTGTTTGTGTGCGCTCTTCGGACATAACCATGTGCCCGCGATCGTAGCCTGAATTTGTATAATCAGAATGTTTGACGCGATAGAAATATTCGGGCAATGAAGTGTCTGTGATGAAATTTCCACCATAACGGTAAGTACTGCCTAACCAGTCACCATTGAGTTCCCAGGCTACCCAATTACAGAAATTT
>CAZXTB010000342.1:0-1645 GCA_964643535.1 uncultured Erysipelotrichaceae bacterium
ATGAAAGGAATTTATAATTATGTGCGGAATAGTTGGAGTTGTTTCACAACAACAAGCTGCCGATGTTTTAATCACGGGATTAAAACAATTGGAATATAGAGGTTATGATTCAGTAGGTTTATCGATTTTCGAAGATGGTCTCATCAAGACGGTCAAGACACAGGGCCGTATCGCTAATCTGGTTAAAAAATTAGAAACGCATCCTTTAAAAGGAGGCGTTGGGATCGGTCATACTCGTTGGGCAACCCACGGGGAACCCTCTGATGTGAATTCTCATCCTCATGGGAATCATCGTGTATCCTTGGTTCATAATGGGATCATTGAGAATTATCTATTTATTAAAGCGCGTATGATTCGTAAAGGTTATACCTTTGAATCCGCAACGGATACCGAAGCCTTGGCGAAACTTCTAGATTATTACTATGTTCAAAAAGGAAACCCCATCGATGCGATTAGAAAGGTCTTAGAAAAGATAAGAGGATCTTATGCGGTAGGTATGGTTTTTGAAGGTCATCCTGATCAGATCTATGCGATTAGAAAAGACTCCCCTTTGATTGTAGGCTTAGGCAAAGATAAAAACTTCATCGCTTCAGACATTACGGCGATCTTAGATTATACGCGAGATTATTATCTCTTAGAAGAAGGCGAGATCGCCATCGTTGAGAAAGACAAGGTCACCATCTTAGACAATGATTTAGAAGTCGTAACTAAAGAAATCCAGACTGCTTCTTGGGATCGTCAATCGGCTGAAAAAGAAGGTTATCCTCATTTTATGTTGAAAGAGATTCATGATCAACCTAAGGTCTTGATGAATGCGATCAATCCACGAATCAAAGACAATAAGATTGATTTTAGTGAAGAAGGCTTAAGCGATGACTTCTTAAAATCCATTACGAAATTTCATATTGTCGCTTGTGGTACTGCCATGCATGCAGCAATGATTGGGAAACATATGATTGAGCAAGAAGCTCGAATTCCAGTCGATGTCCATATCGCCAGTGAATTTAGATACGGAAACCCCATCCTTAAGTCAAGTGAAGTCGTCATGGTTATTTCTCAGTCTGGTGAAACAGCTGATACCTTAGCGGCCTTACGTTTGGCGAAATCTCGCGGAATCAAAACGATCGCGGTAGTCAATGTGGTTGGATCCAGTATCGCAAGAGAAGCTGATGTGGTCTTATATACATGGGCAGGTTTAGAAATCGCCGTTGCTTCTACGAAGGCTTATTTCGTTCAGTCTGCCTTGTTGACCTTGTTGGCGAAGAAATGTCAGAGACAACATGATTTATGTTCAGATGAAGACATTACCTTGTTTATCCAAGATCTTCATAAGATCCCCGATTTGGTTTCAGGTATCTTAAATGAACAGGAACAGATCAAACAATTGGCTTCGTTGATCGTAGCCCAACGTTCATTGTTCTTTATCGGTAGAAGTCTAGATTATGCCTTGGCTTTAGAAGCTTCCTTGAAATTAAAAGAGATCTCTTATATTCATTCTGAAGCGTATCCTGCCGGTGAACTTAAACACGGCACCATCTCTTTGATCAGTGATCACGTTCCTGTGGTTGCCTTGGCGACCCAAGAAAAGCTCTTTGAGAAGATCATCTCCAACATCAAAGAAGTCAAAGCGAGGGGTGCTCAAGTC
>CAZXTB010000343.1:0-1642 GCA_964643535.1 uncultured Erysipelotrichaceae bacterium
TAAGTCTTTAGAACAGATCACCAATGCTCAGAATCATTTCCCTCAAGAAGTATTCAATCAGCTCACCAAAGGCGTCAGTGCTGCTCAATTGGCTGACCAAGTTGCTCAATATTTCCCAATGAACGTTGATGATCGTCAAGGTCTACTTGAAGAACTCAACCTCAATGCGAGACTCTTATTGATCGTTGGTAACCTTAAAAAAGAAAAAGAATTGACCGCCATTGAAGCCGGTATCAACGAAAAAGTTCGTGAACGTATCGAAGAAAATCAACGTGAATATTATTTACGTGAAAAACTAAGAGCGATCAAAGAAGAACTCGGTGATGTCCCCAATGGGACAGATGACGTAGAGGATCTTCGTCGACTCGTCGAAGAGAATCCTTATCCAGAAAACATCAAGGCCAAAGCCTTAGAAGAAATCCAACGTTATGAAATGCTGCCTTCTGCCTCAGGCGAAAGCGGTGTTATCCGTACCTATTTGGATTGGCTTTTAAAGACGCCTTGGTGGCAAGAAACCAAAGACAACGAAGACCTACTGGCTGTTCGTGCTGTGCTGGATCATGACCACTATGGACTAGAAAAAGTAAAAGATCGTATTATGGAATACTTGGCTGTTAAATTGATGACCAAGAGCCTAAATGCGCCTATCCTATGCTTAGTTGGTCCTCCAGGTGTCGGTAAGACCTCCTTGGCTAAATCCATCGCCAATGCCCTAGGACGTAACTTTATCAAAGCTTCTTTAGGAGGCGTTCGTGATGAAGCTGAAATCAGAGGTCATCGCAGAACTTACTTAGGTTCACTACCAGGTAGAGTCATCCAAGGGATGAAGAAAGCAGGGGTTGTAAATCCCGTCTTCTTGATCGATGAAATCGATAAGATGTCTTCAGATTATAAAGGAGATCCTAGTTCAGCGATGTTGGAAGTTTTAGATCCTGAGCAGAACTCCATGTTTTCTGATCATTATTTAGAAGAACCTTATGATCTATCTAAGGTCATGTTTATTGCGACAGCCAACTACTTGGAAGATATCCCAGCGGCTCTTAGAGATCGTTTAGAAATCATCCATTTGGATTCTTATACCGAAGATGAAAAGGTTAAGATTGCCTTGAATCATTTGATTCCTAAGCAAGTCGCCATCAATGGCTTAAAGAAAGCTCAGTTTACCTTAAAAGAAAAAGAATTGCTTCATATCGTACGTAACTATACCCGTGAAGCAGGGGTTCGTCAGTTGGAAAGACACATTGCGGCTTTATGTCGTAAGAGCGTCTTATCCATTTTGAAAGATAAGAAACGTAGCATCAATGTCAACGATAAACAACTCATGGAATGGTTAGGCAAGGAAATCTTTGAATATGGACGTAAAGAAACCAAGAATCAAATTGGGGTCGTTACGGGCTTGGCCTATACCTCATTTGGTGGAGATGTGCTCCCTGTAGAAGTGACTACCTTTGAAGGCAAGGGGCGTTTGATCGTCACTGGCCAATTGGGTGAAGTCATGAAAGAATCAACAGAGATCGCTTTGGGTTATGTTAAATCCAATGCGAAGAAATACAACATCGATCCTAAGTTCTTTGAAGACCACGACATCCATATCCATGTCCCAGAAGGGGCAGTACCTAAAGATGGTCCAAGTGCAGGCATT
>CAZXTB010000344.1:0-1640 GCA_964643535.1 uncultured Erysipelotrichaceae bacterium
CTATCACTATTAATGATCCTAATTTTTTGATGAATCTAGTTTATATAGATGATCTAGTCGCTGAATTAATAGGTTCCTTAAAAGGTCAAGAACATAAACAAGATAACTATTGTTTTGTCCCAGTTACTCACACGATTACACTAGGTAAGATTGTTGATCTTATTGAATCTTTTAAGAACACAAGATCAGATAAGTTTATTCCTGAATTATCTGATGACTTCACAAAGAAACTGTACAGTACTTATTTGAGCTACTTGCCAACGAACAAATTTAGCTATGAACTAAAAATGAATATCGATCAACGAGGTTCTTTTACTGAGTTTATAAAGACTCCTGATCGCGGGCAGATTTCAATTAATGTTGCGAAACCTGGAATTGTCAAAGGTAATCATTGGCATCACACTAAAAACGAAAAGTTCTTAGTAGTGAGTGGACAAGGTATAATTCGTTTCCGTCGAATTGATTCTACTGAGATTATCGAATACACTGTTAGTGGAGATAAACTAACCGTAGTAGATATTCCCGTTGGATATACACATAATATTGAAAACATTGGTGAAACTGATCTTGTTACAGTAATGTGGGCTAATGAATTATTAGATCCAAATAAACCGGATACATATTTCCTGGAGGTATTAAAATGAAGAAACTAAAAGTAATGACCGTAGTAGGAACAAGACCTGAAATTATTAGGTTGTCTTCTGTTATCAATAAACTTGAAAACACTGCAGCCATTGAACATATTCTTGTTCATACTGGTCAAAACTATGACTATGAACTCAATGAAGTCTTCTTTAATGATTTCAATCTTAGAAAACCAGATTATTTTCTAGATGCTGCTACTGGTGGACCTATGGAAACGATTGGGAATATTTTAATTAAAATTGATCCAATCTTAGAAAAAGAAAACCCAGATGCCTTCTTGATTCTTGGAGACACTAACAGTTGTTTATGTGCTATCGCAGCTAAACGTAGACATATTCCAATTTTTCATATGGAAGCAGGAAATAGATGTTTTGATCAAAGAGTTCCTGAAGAAACAAATAGAAAAACTGTTGATCATATTTCAGATATTAATCTAACCTATAGTGATATCGCTAGAGAATACCTTTTAAGAGAAGGTTTACCTGCGGATAGAATTATCAAGACTGGTAGCCCTATGCTTGAAGTATTAGCTTCAAAAAGAGATGAGATTAGTAAATCAGATATATTGACAAAGTTAAACCTTTTAGAAGGTAAGTACTTCGTCGTATCGGCTCATCGTGAAGAAAACATTAGCTCTGAGAAGAACTTTTTAGGACTAGTTGAAAGTATTAATGCGGTAGCAGAGAAATATAAACTACCAATCATATTCAGTTGTCATCCAAGAACGAGAAACATGATTGAAAAGAAACAGGTTGTATTTAATCCTCTAGTTCAAATCATGAAACCAATGGGATTCATTGACTATAATAAACTTCAATTATCATCCAAGTCTGTTTTAAGTGACAGCGGAACCATAAGTGAAGAATCTTCTATCCTGAAATTTAAAGCTCTTAATATTCGTGAAGCACATGAAAGACCAGAAGCAATGGAAGAAGCAATCGTAATGATGGTTGGGTTGAATAAGGATCGAATTCTACAAGGGCTGTGTATTCTCG
>CAZXTB010000345.1:0-1640 GCA_964643535.1 uncultured Erysipelotrichaceae bacterium
CCATGTTCGACGATTGCTTTTAGCTCTTTTCACCACTTCAGAGTTCTCTATGTAAAAGGGTTTCGTCTACTTCTCTGTTCTTTGCGTTGTCTAATTAAAGAAATTATACTGTTTTATTTTTGAATGTCAAACATGACGTTGAGAATAAAACAATACTACGATGCCCTCATCGATGGTCTGTTTCTTTAATTTTAATTGTACACCTAAACTCTCATCGAATAGACGTATTCCTTTACCTAAGATGACAGGAACGATCCCAATGATGAGTTCATCGATGATTTGGGCTTTTAATAGACTTTGAACCAATAAAGCACCCCCAAAAACGAAGATGTCTTTGCCTGGCTCTTTTTTTAATAAACGTAAGGTCTCTAGCGCATCATGCGTAAAGCTTACAGAAGGATCTTTGAGATCTTGACGGGTCGCTACGATTACTTTTTGAGCTTTGAAATCATGATGTTGACCCAGTTCATAACAGCGTCTTCCCATAAGTACCGTATCGATTTGACTTAAGAAGACAGGATAATCCCACTTCTCTAAGGTATCTAAACTATGATCCCCATCACCTTGGATCCAGCTATAGCCATCCTGTTCATCCGCGATGAAACCATCTAGACTCATCGCAGCACTAAAGATGACCTTACGGCTCATTCTAAGATTTCCCCATGACTCTGTATGACTTTTTGATACCAGAAGAAACTCTTCTTACGGGATCGATTAAGGGTTCCTTTACCTTCATTGTCTTTATCGACATAGATAAACCCATAGCGTTTCTTCATCTCACCTGTCCCAAAAGAAACGATATCGATGGGGCCCCAAGGCAAGTAGCCCATAAGATCTACCCCATCGATCTCCACGGCCTTCTTCATTTCAGCGATGTGATTTCTAAGATACGCAATACGATAATCATCATCGATACTACCATCTGGTTTTACGGTATCAATGGCCCCAAATCCATTCTCTACGATAAACAAAGGTATTTGATAGCGCTCATAAAGCGCATTTAAAGTCCATCTTAATCCAACAGGATCATTAGGCCAACCCCATTCAGAAACACTCACATAGGGATTAGAAACCCATCCTTCTGAAGGATCTTCTTTAGAAGCAACCTTAGCTACTCCTGACATATAGTAACTAAAGCCGATATAATCGACCTTGCCTTCTTTTAAGATCTGAAGATCATTTTCAAGCATTACAGGTCTAAGGTCTTTTTTATCCCAATAAGACTCCACATAAGATCCATAAGCCCCTCTCGCATGGACATCCCCATAGTACCATCGACTGTTCATATACTCATCCGCTAAAACCATGTCTTCTGGTCGACAAGAGAAAGGATAGACTGGCACCATCGCCAACATACATCCGATCTTCATGTCTGGATTGATGAAGTGACCGATCTTAACCGCTAAAGCAGAGGCAACCAGTTCATGATGAACAGCTTGAAGCACGACCTTTTCTCTGTTTTCTCCAGGTAATATCGTCAAGCCTGAATTCGTCCAAGTAAAGAGATCTTCCCAATAATTGGATTGATTGTTGATTTCGTTGAAGGTCATCCAATACTTAACTTTCTTAGAATATCTTCTCATCACCACTTCTGCGTATTTTACGAAAAAGTCTACGACTTTTCTATTTCTAAATCCACC
>CAZXTB010000346.1:0-1629 GCA_964643535.1 uncultured Erysipelotrichaceae bacterium
AAACCATCCAAACATCAACATGTCTTCAAAAAACGCTTGCCTATGCTCAGCAAAGCGCTAGCATTGGAAATAAAGCCATTTATGAACTTCAGGGATCGTGAGTACAACATCCATTGGAAGTCGAAAGCGGCTAAAGCTAAACGAATCACCCTAAGAAGAACTCTTTTAGGTCAGTTTCTAACTGATATAAAATTTACAAAACGCTCTCCTTACATGCAAAGTAAAACACTTAAGATCATTATGCGTAAGGATAGTAAATCGAGCTTTACTGGATAAGGGATTTGTCTGAAGACAGGATGCTTGGTGTCCAGTAAAGTGAACATGAGTTCAAAAGGCGCATTTGCGCTTTTTTTATAGGTAGGTATCAATGATTAGAACAATCAACGGTGAACGATACGATTTATTGGACACTTAGGTATTTTAGAAACATGAAGTGTTATCTTAGTGGTGTAGCCAAGGAGGAAAAATGAACGATAAGGTAAGTGTTGTAAAATACTACAAGATTCATGATTTGGAATTGGTCGGAAGAACTGTGGATGGGAATCCCTATATTTATATAAAACATGAATGGACCTATGATATAAGATTAATGGATCGTATCTATGGTTATGATGAAACCGAAAGTGATACACCCTATGCGATGTTTAATGATTCTATTATGAAAACTGTTTCTATCATCACTGAAAAAGAAGCGCTGGAATTTATAGACAGTCATGAAATATTAGAACGAAAGTAAAATAAATTTAAATCAATCAAAGAACCACACCTAAATTAGTTGTGGTTTTTTATTTAAAATGATCATGGTATTTATCTTAGTGTTTGAGAGATAAAATATTCTTAGTTTATAGCTTGTTTAGAGTCATTGTAAGATAGATAGGGTCTAAATCTATCATTATTGCTTCTATTAGAAAATCCAATCGACGCAAATATAATAAATAAGCTGAATATTTATTTCTGAATAAATTCAATAGCGAGAAATAATATGATAGAATTCAAGCATACTATCGAGGACAAAATGTATCAGAAGCTAATTGTGGTATTGTATCAAAATATTGAAATGCTCATAGCGTTGAGTGCGATTACTCAATTGTT
Source organism: uncultured Erysipelotrichaceae bacterium (assembly GCA_964643535.1). Lineage (GTDB taxonomy): Bacteria > Bacillota_I > Bacilli_A > Erysipelotrichales > Erysipelotrichaceae > UBA2212. The sequence goes on from CAZXTB010000346.1 coordinate 1,093, forward strand.
TTTATATTATGATCGTAGATATCCAATCGCTGCGAAAGTATTCAAAGGCATACTTTTCGGGGTCGTCGGTATTCTCATCATGGCTTATCCTTATCGATTAATAGAAGGCGTGGTATTTGATACTCGATCCATTCTATTGAGTCTAATCGCACTGTTGTATGGTGCAATTCCAACCATTATAGCGACCAGTATGATGCTGGTGTATAGAATCTATATGGGGGGTTCTGGTTTAGTTATGGGGTTGACGGTGATTACTTCATCGACTTTGATTGGGTACTATTGGAGAAAAAACATATACTTGGTCAAATTTAAGAAGACATGGTTTGAACTTTACTTGTTGGGCTTGTGTGTTCATATCGTCATGATCATCTCTATGTTTGCTTTACCTTCGAATATCATCAAGGATACCATCACCAATATTGGGCTTCCAATATTGATCTTTTATCCAATAGTAACGGTTTTGGTTGGGAAAGTTATGTCTTTTCAAATCATCCAGATAGAAAGCCTTAATAGTATACAAAGGGCAGAAAGAAAATT
>CAZXTB010000347.1:0-1626 GCA_964643535.1 uncultured Erysipelotrichaceae bacterium
GTTTTCTTGTGATGCTCTGATATCAAGTATACATAGCTCATCAACGCCTTTACCGTTAAAAATCTTAACAGCATTGACAGGGTCACCAAGATATCGAGGGTTAGAAAATTTAGTTGTTTTCACCAGGCCACGATCGATAATTGAAAGCACTGGTATAATACGTGGGCGATGAAACATTTAAATATTCCTCGCAAAGTTCACTAATATTGCCATCCCGAATTTATGGCTTTTCTAAGGATGAAACTGAACACCATAGATATTTCCATTCTTTACAGCTGCAGTAAATTCAATACCATAATCACAAGTTATGAGAATGTTTTCTTCATTATCGCAAACCGCATAAAAAGAATGAACGAAATAGTATCTGGGAGTGACTCCAAGGTTCTGTATCAGTAAATCCTCTGTTCTCTTTAAAGATATAACATCCCATCCCATATGTGGTATCTTCAATTTGCATTCATCAAGAAACTTGAATTTTCTGCATTCAAATGGGATGAAGTCAAGACCACTTAAACTGCCTTCTTCACTATTTCTCCCTAACATTTGCATACCCAAACATATGCCTAATAGAGGTTTCTTATTATCAAGAGCATGCTTCTTGATGGCGCTAATTAATCCACTAGTTTGCCTCATTATCTGAAATTACGTTTTTCAACTCCAACTAGTCTTGCTAAACCAATAAACAATTGGATCAATTTATAAGAATTTTTGTAGTCTTTATATGACTTATTCTCACCTTTGAACATCTTCTCAAAGTCTTCTTTTGAAATACCAAGTTTTTTCGCTATATATGTCATGTCTTCCTGAATCAGCTTTTCATCGTAAGGTTTTTCATTCAGTTTTTCCAACGCTTCATCACGAGACATTTGACCAGTTAAGATAAGATTCGTAAAATAAGCTCTTCGTTTATCATAACCAAACTTCTTTGGAAGATAATAACCTTCATAAAACCTTGTAAATACATTTTCATAATGTTTATTTTGATATTTTTCCCAACCAAATAATTGATTTAATTCCTTTTCAACTAAATCTTTATCGTAGTTGATATAGTCGAGGGGAGCTACTCTTTTCATTCCTAAACCATAGGCATAATAAAGTCGATACTTAAACATTCCACAAATTGGTAACGTTTTAAGTTTTATTTTTCCAAATTTTTTGTGAATATCTTTCATCAACTTAATATCATTAACATAAACCCACTCAACTGGTGGGCGTACTGCTTCAGTAGCATTGTTAGCACCGGTCAAAACATATTTGATCTTATTCTTTACAGCATAGTTATAAAGTCCTGCAAATATTACGTGATCTTGAGGAAAGTCTTGATATGGAACTTGTGATTTAAAAAAGGATAACTGTAGATCCTTCATCTCATTCCAATTGACCACTTCAGTATGCATATCAAGTTTAAGACCTTTAACAATTCGTTCGATATTTTCAACAGCTACGTTAAGATTCCAACCAGTATCAACAGTAAAAATTAAGGGTCTTAATCCCATTTTTTCCTTGGCAATATAAGCAAGATAAGAGCTGTCTGTACCTCCACTTAATCCAATAATGCAATCGTACTCTTTGCCTTCTCCCTCATCTCTTATTCTCTTAGCAATAGCTTCAAGTTCATTTGGGCGG
>CAZXTB010000348.1:0-1607 GCA_964643535.1 uncultured Erysipelotrichaceae bacterium
CTTACTTATTTATCGTCATCGTTCAAACATCCAACGTCTAAAAGATGGGACTGAACGAAAAGTAACTTGGATATAAAAAAAGATCTTACGATCTTTTTTATTTGGATTGATCCATTGATTTCATAATCTGTTTGATTTGGGTTTCGGAAGGTTTTCTTCCCATTTGCATGTACATGGCCCGAATCATTTTTTCGTTGATGGGTGGGTTATCTTTCAGTTGTTTTAGGAATGTTTTACGTGTGAAGTAAAATCCAAGTGCACCACCAATAGCACCACCAATAACGAAGTAAAGAATTGAAGAAATTAGTTCTGCTGACATAATATCACCGTCCTGTAATTATTTTACCTTGAATTGATTGATATTACAAGACAAACAAAAAGAAAGCGCGACAGTGCTTTCTTTTTGTAAAACCGTTTGAAACGAATTGGAAGCGTCATCTTGGCACAAGATGACACAGAATGGTTTTTCACCTCGTTTCACTCTAATCATAGAGGATGAATATACTTGGTGATAAACTTGACATATTTAGTCAAATCGCTGGAGTAAAGTTTGCGAAACACTATTATTTTCACTTAGTAGATCAACAATATTGACCAATGGTTTATAAGTTTTCGTTTCTTGACATAAAAGTAGTATCCTTTTACCCATTAATTTGGTTACTCGATGAGGATAGGGTTCGCATTTTAATAAGTCGCTTATTTTATCTGTAAAATAAGCCAATTGTACTTCAGGATTCTTAATCACATTAAAGTAATCTAATACATTAAATAACAGACTAGTGCCCTTCTCATCAACAGTTTCCCTAGCAGCTAGTTTTATACATAGATTTAGCTCTTTCGCGTACAAACCTTTTGACCCGTACTCTCTATCATCAAGTAAAGTAAGCTCCATAAGACACTCATACGCCAAAGAATTTTCGTTAATGGATTCTGTTTTGAGCGAGTTTTGATGAACTGAATACACATCAGATTTTATTCGATGAAGTTCAATAAGACAAAGCTTAATAAGGTCTGGAATTGGAATGGGTTTTTCGATGCTCCAGAAATCAGGATGCGTGCGTTTAAGTAAATAGGCACAAGAAATAAGCCAATTCTTGATGACTGGATTAAACACTTCGAGTTGATCGATTAAATTATCATAGGTTCTACGAGATATAGGTTGATTAGATAAACAAGCAATAATGAACTCGAACCCTTGTTGATCTCGTTGAATTAAAACATCGTTTGAATTCAAGTTACAGAAATCAATAAACTCCGCTACAATTGTTTTAAGTTCATCTACATTATCCTCTACAAAGCCAATGGATATTCGTTGAAGAAACTCCATCTCTTGAATCTGAAGTGACTCTTTTATTCGATATTGAATGTCTAGTTTTTTAAGAAAAAAATCCAGCAGTTGATAATCATGTTGATGTTTACCGTTCTCAATTCGAGACAAAGTAGCTAAAGAGCAAACTGTATGATTGAGTTCTACTCCTTCAAATCTTGAAACATCGCTTGTTTTGATAAAAGATTCCTGTTTAAAAGCCGGATTCCCGGCTTTTAATCTCTTCTTACGCAGGATCCCAATTAGGATACCCAATCGTTTCTCTATGTTATTCATGATG
>CAZXTB010000349.1:0-1605 GCA_964643535.1 uncultured Erysipelotrichaceae bacterium
GGACGAGGTAAACATACGACCCGTCATGTGGAACTTTTACCAGTTCATCAAGGCTGGATCGCTGATACCCCAGGTTTTTCTTCCTTGGATTTCTCACACATGACCCACGAAGACTTGATCAGTTGTGTCGTAGAGTTTGAACCTTATCGAGACAAATGTCGATTCAGAGATTGTCAACACCTCAACGAACCAGATTGTGCAGTTAAAAAAGCTGTAGAAGATAGAGAGATCCCATTGGATCGATATACCCATTATTTAGAAGTAAGGATCCTCATTGATCAAAAAAAGGAGATCTACCTATGATACTTGCCCCTTCGATTCTGTCTATGGATTTTTCTAAGATTCCTGCTCAACTATCAGAACTTGAGAAAACACAAGCCAAATGGCTCCACGTTGACATCATGGATGGTCACTTCGTACCTAATCTAACCTTTGGACCTGATTTCGTAAAAAGCATTCGTGCTCAGACTAAGCTCTTTCTAGATGTCCACATCATGGTCAGCGATCCTGTTTATTTTGCGGATGTTTTTATTGAAGCAGGCGCTGATATGATCACCTTCCATTATGAAGCACTCAGCGATCCTGATAAGATCAATCACTTGATTCATCATATCCAATCGAAAGGAAAGAAAGCAGGGATCTCGATTAAACCAGCGACCCCTGTAGAATTGCTTTATCCTTTCTTAAAGGATCTGGATCTTGTCTTGGTGATGAGTGTTAATCCAGGCTTTGGAGGACAGGCGTTTATGCCAGAATCCTTGGTTAAAGTAAGTAAACTAAAACATCAAATCAAATTGATGGAATCCTCTTGTCTAATCCAAATCGATGGAGGCATCAATCAAGATACGGCCGTTATGGCTTTAAACTCAGGCGTCGATTGTTTGGTGGCAGGCAGTTATGTGTTTAAAAACAACATCGCTCATGCGATTGAGACCTTATGGGAAAGTCAGTAACCCTTATTCTAAGAGATATTCCGCTTCCTAAGATCGACACCGACATCATTGGGGTCGATGCGGGAGCGGCTTATGCGATTCATCATCTGCTTCCTATGATCTGTGCGTGTGGAGATTTTGATTCGATCGATCAAGAAACCTTAGAAAAGGTTAAACAAGTTACTGAAGTCTTTCAATATCCTGTTCATAAAGATCAACCTGATTCTCAATTGGCCATTGAAAAGGCACTTGAGTTAGGCTATGAAGAAATCTTTGTCTATGGGGCATTAGGTGGTCGCTATGATCATCATCATGCGAACATCGTCTTGGCTTATCTACATCCTGAAGTCACCATCTTAGATCATGATCATTGGATCAAATCCTTTAAAAAAGGACATTATCAAATAAAAAAAGGAAGCCAAGAGAAGCTTTCTGTGTTTACACTGGATTCTTGTGTGATCTCACTGAGCGAGGTTGAATATCCTTTAGATCATTATGAACTTAAGATGAGCTCTATTTTAGGTCTATCCAATACCTTTACGACACAAGTTGCTTCCTTAACGGTTCATCAAGGTGTTGTCTTGGTGATTTGCGGAAAGGCATAAAAAAATCGAGGATTCTCGATTTAGTTTGCTTGTTGAGCCTTTAAAGTCTTCAATGCACGGGCGGAAAT
>CAZXTB010000350.1:0-1589 GCA_964643535.1 uncultured Erysipelotrichaceae bacterium
TTTGGAGTAACTGAGCCATCATCTTACCACTATAATAGTGGCAAATAGGCACCCCATAAGCTATAATAAGGGAGAGGTAATATATGATTGCTACTAGCACCCTAAAGTCTGTTGGCGTTATTCAAGAGAAGAGCGGAAGATACATTTTACCGATTCCTAGAAAAAATCTAGTCTATGTTATTCCAGAGAATAAACTACAACTTCTCTATTTGTTACGAAACCGATATATTCTCCTTATCATCATTACTTTTTTTATCTATTCATTTACAAAATTGGATCTTTATGTTCAGTTTGCGATTGCAGTATTTGTCTTGATACTTCTTGAATTTTATTATAGAAAAGTGCTGCTTGGGAAATTTGTTCAAATCAATAATTACATAGTTGCTTCTATTCGATTAGAGAAAACTGAAAATACAAAGACTAAATGGATTCATATGGCACTCTATATCATTCTTGCTATCGCTGTATCCTATTTGGGTTTCACTAAATATAGTGATTCATATCTGCTCTATCTATATCAGATAGGGGCTGTTTTTGCTCTCGTCTTTGGATACTTTGGTGTTTTTAAATCACCAAAGAAATAAGTAAACTGTTTTAATCAATCCTCATATTTAGAAAAACTCGGTACATCACTTCTGGTACATATTCAGAATCAACTATCTCTTCAATTGACTGAATGAGTTTAGTTTGTGTAAGTTCACCCTGCTTTCTGAAGTAATCTATCGTTGCTGAATGCTTGTCCTTTGGGAGCCATTCCATAAAACTTAAGAATCCTTCTTGAGTAGCAAAATCAGAAAATTTAATTTCCAATTTAACATCGTTTAGGCGATGTTTTTTTGTTTCTTTTTCCGTTCGAATACTCATAGGGGTCACAGCTTTCAATAAACCATAATAATTCAAGATCTCCTCATCTGCCTCTTCTTCCAAAAGTCTTTCACGCATTAGATTGGCATAATGAGCTTCCAAGACATCATTATCGAGAGGATTTTTCTGCTGTGGATCAACGGTTAAATCATAGAGCCTATTCCCAAAACGATCCATACTTTCTGCAATGAAATCTTGAGAAGTGATTTTTAAAACAGGACATCCTTTTGTGAAACTAAAAGGAGTATGTAAAGTCATATATTTAAGTTCTGCAGGACTAAATCGCCGGTTGATACGCATAGGCATCAATGTATATTCAAACAATCCTTCACCATATCGTTGTTGAGCAGAACGCATATACACGTATCGACCATCCGTCAGATTTACGTTACATCCAAAATAACCAAAGAGAGCAAGCTCACGAGCTTGTGTTTTAGTTTTAATTACTTGACTCAAAGAAGTGCCTCGCATATCCTTAGGTTTTAGAATTCTAAAATAATCTAACAGGGTCGCCGGAATATCAATCAATTGAGCAATTCCCTGATAATGTTCATTCTTGCGTGCCAGTCGAGGATCCCATAAGAAAAAAGGAGTATTGGCCAGTTCATTAAACACAGGCATATAGCTCTTTCCCCACCAATCATGTTCTCCTAAAAGAAATCCATGATCAGTACAAACAATCAACATCGTATCTTTCCAAAGATCATACTCATCAAAACGATTCA
>CAZXTB010000351.1:0-295 GCA_964643535.1 uncultured Erysipelotrichaceae bacterium
CACTAAACGAAATGCCTTCTGAATAATTCATCGCCACTCGCTTAGGAACGAGTTCCCCAAAAATCAACGAGATAAGCGATAAAACCAAAGTAATCACGATCATCACGATCGATCTTACTGTAGCTTCGGTAAAGATGTCTAAGTAAGGATAAATCAAAGTCACCAAAGGTCCACTAAAACTATCTGAGGCAAAAGCTGACGCTAAAAAACCCGCCATTGTAATGCCAATCTGAATGGTTGATAGAAACTTCGTTGGATAATATAAAACTTTCTCTAAAAGGATGGCTTTGGGATC
>CAZXTB010000351.1:305-1586 GCA_964643535.1 uncultured Erysipelotrichaceae bacterium
TTCGCTCGCCACTACCCTCATCACTCATGTTTTTCTCCATAAAATATGACCTTATGATACACAGTTTATGCGTCATAGTCAAGGAAGCTCCTTAATGGCTTCCAATAATAAGTAAGTCTTCTCATTCTTAATTTCTTCCCTCATGACCTTCTCAAGCAAGCCATCAAGGATCATTTTTAATTTCTTACCTGAAAGTCCTATGGCCATCAAATCATCCCCATTGATGGCGAGGGTCTTTAAGGATACACAAAGATTTTCTAAGAGACATCGCTCAACGATCTCAGGATCGATCCCATTAATGTTCAATGATTTTTGATATTGAAGTGCCTGTTGAATGAGATCTGCCCCATAGTGACCCAAAAGAACCTTGATCTCATAGAGATCCTTGGTTTGTGTTTCAGTGAGTACTTTTAAACCACAGACCTTTTGAATAAACGTTTTCCCTAACTTCAATCTTAAAAGCTCAGATCTTATTTCCTCAACCGTTAGATGATTGAGTAAACAGAGGTATTTTAGTTCACGAGACTCAAAATGTTCTACCCAAAGAAGATGTGTTGTATTAAAAGAGAAACATCGACTTAGTAACTCATGATAGGTTTCAAAAATCGTTTGAATTCTAGTCGCACAGATCAGTTTATCCAGTTCAACAGAGATTCGCTCTACAGGTAAGGTCGAGATCAGATTCTGTTTCTTTAAGATCGCAAGTGAGGTCTCTTTTTCGATACTAAAACCCAATTGAGCAGAAAAACGAAGGGCACGCAAAAGTCGTAAGGCATCTTCGGTAAAACGATCTTCAGGATGACCTATGGCTTTGATTTGTTTCTTTTTTAGATCGATTAAGCCATCGGTATAATCGATCAGATTCCCATAGATATTGACTGCCAAGGCATTGATCGTAAAGTCTCTTCTTAAGACATCATCTTTTAAAGAACCAATAAAGCGTACTTCATCGGGATGACGAAAATTGCTGGAGGTGCTTTCACTTCGATAGGTGGTGATCTCGATCCAATGACTTTGGATCTTGACCCCGATGGTTCCTAGTTTTTCACCGATTCTTGATAAGGTATAGTCCTTAAAAATCTCGATCATTTGAGCAGGAGAAGCATTGGTGGCCATATCTATGTCTGAGGAAGGTCTATGGATCAAATGATCACGAACATAACCTCCGATGATGTAGACTTCAAAACCCTTATCTTCAAGTAAGGTCATTAGATGATGAGCTGATTTTGGAATACTTAAAGTAGGTGTCATATTTGATTTCATTATACCATGAGGACTTCT
>CAZXTB010000352.1:0-1551 GCA_964643535.1 uncultured Erysipelotrichaceae bacterium
ACACCAAGACCCGTCTTTTAGGTCATCCTATGGAGAACGCTGTATCAAGAGAGATACCAGGAAGAGTGTTTAATGGGGGAGGAAAACCCATCGATGGTTTAGGTGAAGTTTACGCCCAAACCAAAGCTGACATCAACGGACATTCTTTGAATCCAGTCATGCGTAAGTATCCTCGTAACTACATCAACACAGGCATCTCTGCGATCGACGGATTAAACACCTTGATTCGTGGACAAAAGCTGCCTATATTCTCAGGATCAGGGATGCCTCATAATCAATTGGCCGTTCAAATCGTTAAACAAGCCAATATTGCTTCAGAAGAAGGTCAAGAATTCGCCATCGTTTTCGCCGCCATGGGCGTCAAGAATGACGTTGCGGATTTCTTCAAACGTTCGTTTGAAGAAACAGGGGTTATGGAAAAAGTCGTTATGTTTCTTAATCTATCCAATGATCCCATCATCGAACGTATCTTAACCCCACGCTGCGCGTTAACCGTAGCCGAATATCTTGCCTACACCTGTGATATCCATGTCTTGGTCATCATGACAGACGTGACTTCATATTGTGAAGCCTTACGTGAATTCAGTTCATCCAAAGAAGAAATTCCTGGTCGTAAAGGTTATCCTGGCTACTTGTACTCAGACTTAGCCTCACTCTACGAAAGAGCAGGGATCGTTAAAGGTAAAAAAGGATCGGTCACTCAGATTCCTATTTTGACCATTCCTAATGATGACATTACCCATCCTGTATCTGACTTAACGGGCTATATAACGGAAGGTCAGATCGTATTAGATCGTAATCTACATCAAACCAATATTTATCCACCCATCGGTGTATTACCTTCATTGAGCCGGTTGATGAAGGATGGGATAGGAGAAGGCTTTACTCGTAAAGACCATTCTTCCTTATCGACCCAGTTGTTTGCGTGCTATGCGAAAGTTCAAGACGCAAGAGCTTTAGCTTCGGTTATCGGTGAAGAAGAACTGTCATTGATCGATCGTAAGTTTATGGCCTTTGGTCGTTTATTTGAAAAGTATTACGTCGGACAAGGTTTCAAAACCAATCGTTCTATCTTAGAGACCTTAGATTTAGGTTGGTATTTATTAAGTCTTCTACCGATCTCAGAATTGGATCGTGTTTCTAAAGATCTTTTGGATGCTTACTACAACACCGATTTGGCCATCACCCATTTCTTAGCTTTACAGGGCGGTCAACTCGATGAGGTCTTAAGAAAGAACTGATATGGCCATCACACGCGTATCCCCCACCAAAGGCAATCTACTCGCCACGAAGAAGTCACTTGACCTCGCTAAACTTGGCTATGAGTTGATGGATCGTAAACGTAATGTCTTGATTCGAGAAATGATGATGCTGGTCGATAAGGTCAAAACCTTACGTGACGAGATCACCATCACTTACGAGAAAGCTTACTTAGCCCTTCAACAAGCCAACATCTCATTAGGCGTTATTTCAGAAATCGCCAACACAGTCACCATAGAAAACGGAGTCCATGTGGTATATCGTTCGGTTATGGGCGTAGAAATCCCCAAT
>CAZXTB010000353.1:0-1550 GCA_964643535.1 uncultured Erysipelotrichaceae bacterium
TGGTAGATAATTTAAAAAGCGTATGTTATACTAATTAAGCGTTAAAAGGAGAACAATATGAGAGAGAACATTATGTTCAAATGTACTGTTTGCAACGAAGAAAACTACATTAACACCAGAAATAAAAAGAAACATCCAGAAAAGATGGAAGTTAAGAAGTTTTGTCCAAGATGCAACAAACAAACCATGCATAAGGAAAAAAAATAAGCCTAACGGCTTTTTTATTATATGGACATCAAAACAGTAAAAGTTGGTATACTTCAAACCAATTGTTATGTATTAAGTAAGAATGGTAAAGCCATCATTATCGATCCAGGAGCTAAAGCAGAACGTATCTTAGCTGCCGTAGGAGATCTTAAGGTTATGGCCATTCTTTTAACCCATGCTCATTTTGATCATATAGGTGCCATCAATGATTTGATGACTCATTTTACTTGTCCCATTTATCTTCATGAAGAAGACGAGCCCTTAATGAAAGATCCTCAATTGAACTATTCTTTCCCAAAAAGATTCATCGTCGAAGCAAAAACTTTGCCTTATCCTAAATGTCTAGACATTGGAGAGTTCTCGTTTGAAGTATTGGAAACCCCAGGTCATACAGAAGGATCGGTATGTTTGTTCATCGATGATTTTATGTTTAGTGGAGACACTTTGTTTATGCAAAGCGTAGGAAGAACCGATTTGAGAACCAGTAATCCTACTAAAATGAAACAAAGTTTAAGATTGATCAAAGCCATCGATAAAGATTACATCGTATATCCAGGACATGATGAATCAACAAGCTTAAAACAAGAAAAACTTACGAATATTTATTTAAAATAAGGATTAAGAACTTCTGTCTCATAGATTCAACTATGAGTAATGAAGTTCTTTTTAATTCCTTGATTCTAAAAGCTCTTAAACTTAAAAGCACTGATCTTCATCTTTCGTTTAAAGATGGACAAGGGACCTGTGAATTAAGAACGATCAGTGGACTGGTTAAGTTAAAGAATACGATCATCGATCGGAGTATTTTAGAATACATTAAATATCATTCTAAACTAGATCTTTTAAAAACCTATAAACCTCAGACAGGGTATTTTAAGATATATCTAGGTCATCAGATCATTCAACTTAGGGTAGCTTATATAAAGAATAATTTCACTGAGAATCTTGTGATTAGAATAATGAATCCCCCAAGCTCACTAAGTTTAGAATCATTGTTTCTTCCAGAAGATTTATCGCTTATCAAGACTGAACTGGAGCGTTCAGCGGGCTTAATATTAATATCTGGTACAACGGGCAGTGGAAAGACAACAACGCTCTACACGATACTAAATGCCTTAAGTGAGCTCAAGATATATACGATAGAAGATCCAATCGAGTCTTATTACTCACATCTTGTTCAACTTCAAGTCAATGAACGCCAAGATTTAACTTTCGAGACAGCACTTAAACAAGTCTTAAGACATGATCCTAATCTCATCGTTATTGGGGAGATAAGAGATGAGATTGAAGCTAAAGCAGCATTGCGTTGTGCTTTGACAGGACATTTAGTCATATCTACGATT
>CAZXTB010000354.1:0-1546 GCA_964643535.1 uncultured Erysipelotrichaceae bacterium
GCGGTCAGTATCATCCAAATCGTCAATAATGCGGGTCCTTTATGGTTGAATGTGATCTTTGCGGGACTGGGAGTATTCGAAATCGTCTTGGCTGTCTTTATGATGAGATTAGACATCAAGACAGCTAAGGAAAAAGATTTAATCGATTAAAGGTAATTGGACGATCAACGTGAATCGTCCTTTTTCTACACTAAAAAGGGCAGAACCTTTGAATTTCTGGGCAAGACTTTTTATCCCTAAAGTCCCAAACCCGTGACCTGGATTATTTGAAAGAGGTAATCCATCTTTAAACTCTAAAGGAGTCTCTATTGGGTTTTGAATCAAGATCGTTAAATATTGTTGAGAAGTGTTTATTTTTAAATCGATAAAACGATGGTTTTGATCTAGAATTTTCATATTGGCGTTGATGGCGTTTTCTATCCCATTGGCCAAGATCAATCCCACATCGATATCATCAAAAGGAAGTGCTTCTAAAAGTGAGATATCATGAGTACACTGTATTTGAGCTTCCTTTGCTTTTTTTAGATAAACAGAAAGTACTGCGTTGAGATTGAAGTTGTTTGAGTAAGCAAATACGGTCGTTTCAGAAAGCTTCTGATTGAGGTTTTCGACATAGACATCAAATTCTTTGAGATTTGAGGAATGAGCTAAAGTGGATAAGACACTAAGATGATGATGAAGGTCATGACGATGTTGACGATTCAATTTGATCGATTCAATTTGATCGTTAAGATTGCTTCTCATCGAATCCAATAATTCTTCTAAGACTCGATTATTTTTCTCCAATAAGTTGACATTTAAAAAAGATAGAAAATATAGATAAGCGTAGACATGAGATAGAATCATGATCGTATAGATCACCAAGGTAATCTCCAGATAGCCTTTTTCAATTCCAGGTTGTAAGGCTTTGTCGGTCATTAGAAAGATAATTACCAAACTAAGGAAAGGGATCGTTACGATCCTTTTCCAATGTTTAGTCTGTGTATTGATGGCTTCTAAATAGGAAGAACGAACATAGACCAGCAAGAATACCATCATCAATAAGGCAATCGTTGCGGCCAACATTTCTGCTGCCCATAAACAATAACTGATTTTATAAACATAAGTCACCAAAGTCCCTACCAAGATGGTAACACTGATCCCTAAAACAAAGGTGTAAGTAAAACGAAGATCTCTTATTTTAGAAAGCCAAAGCATTAGAAGATAAGTAGGTACAATCGAAGCGAAAAAGAGATAGTTCTTGGTGAGTGGGAAAAGCTGTAATGTGTTCATCCATAGGGTAAAACCAACCAAAACAAGGATTCCTGATAAAAGGACAATCGCTGTGAATTTCAAAGAGTAGCGATAATCGATCAAGGTCGCAATCAAACTCATTGAAACCAGAATGAAACCGACTTGAAAGGATAGGGTCATAACTGTTTACCATTTTGAGATAGATATTGGATATATTTTTCTTTGACGTGAGTATACAGTGATCGTGATATGGGGATAATGCGATTGTTTGGAAGCAATAAGGCATGGTTTTGTAAAGCGATGACTGAAGATA
>CAZXTB010000355.1:0-1527 GCA_964643535.1 uncultured Erysipelotrichaceae bacterium
GTCTTACCTGTTCTTTTAACAGATGACGATCTGACGCATCTAGTTGGTATTGATCATTGACATGTGTTACCCACGCATCAATACTGTGATTTAAATCAAACATAGATCTCCTTGCAGATGAACCTTAGATCATCTATTTTCATGACCAAAAAACGTCCCCTAAGGGACGTCTATTTATTGGATACCCGCGACACTGACTCCATTTAGTCTTAGTTTGACAGGACCTTCAAAACGATTGGCACGTTGTGTTTCTTTGGATAAATAGAGCTGATGATGAAGCGCCAACAGATTACCAGAGATTGAACCTCCACTGATGGCTGTTTTCTTTCCATTCTTAATGGTATAACCCAAACGGATCTCACCGCTAAAATCACCTGTAGAATCATCTACGATGAAACTTGAGAAGTCCAAGACTTCTAAAGCATCTTTACGTTCAAGTTCTTTGATGGTTTTACTTCCACCTTTAAAACTGGCATTTCTAAGCTGACCAGAAGGTTGAAGTTCCATATAGTAAGAATGTCTCGCATCTCCCCAAGCTTTCTTGAAGACACCATTCTCAATAACTTTTGTGGATTTCAAGATCACTCCGTCTCCATCGATCGGTGCGTTGTAGATTGAACCCTCCAAAGCATTCAGCATCGTTAATTCGATCTTATCGCCTTGGGCATTTTCTTGAAGATCCTGACCCATGGTGAAATTGCTCATGTGGTTATATAAAGCTGCCGCATTGGTTGAACCTTCATAAACACCCAATAGGCTTTCGACATTATCGTTGGACAAGATCAAATCCGCCTTTTCGAGTTTAGGCGTAGGCAAAGCAGTGGCTCTGTCTTTGGCTTCTGTAAACAAGGCATTGAATTGATTGGACAAGCTTTGTTTGTTTAAAGACCCAAAACGATATTCTTTATACAGCTCGATTTCTTGGGTGGCTGTCTTTGCATTGACGATGACTTCAAGGTAACAGTCTTGGGTTGAATAGTTGAGATGCAGTCCATTCTTATTGAGGAATTCTATCGTGTTGTGATTGACGAAGACTTCAAAACTGTTCAGATCTCCTTTGGCTTTCTTTTCGGTATCGAAAATAAAGTCGATGATTTCCAGTCCTGTCTCCAATATGTTTTCTTTGACGTTTTGATGATATTCCAGATCCTTTTCTACAGGGAAAGCATACGCTTGATTTTTGATTAATTTTGCCCCAATAACAGCCTCATGAAGGATGACTTTAATCTCTTCTGGCGTATGGGTCGGATAAATGAGTACTTCCGCATGGCCTCTGGTTTTAGCTGATGGATCATCTACGAATAGTTTGATGGAAGTATAAGATACTTCTTTACGACGGGATTGATCCAGTTTATCTTTAATGAAGAACCATTCTGCACTTTTTGTTTGTTTGGAGATGATGACATAATCATTGATTTCAGGATACTCCAATAAGATTTTTTCTAGATGTTTCATTAACCTAACCTCGCTGTGGCCTTAATGTAGGCACCACCATTGGCTGTCTTAACCCATTCTTTATGACCTTTT
>CAZXTB010000356.1:0-1520 GCA_964643535.1 uncultured Erysipelotrichaceae bacterium
CCATCACAGAAACCTGCACCTGCTTCATCGATCGCAACTGCGATATCAGATTCTGATGTCGAGGTTGTCCAATTGAACGGGGCATAATCACATTCTAAACCAACAGTAATCGTCTGCTCTTCAACTTTTGGTGCACATGCGGATAAAAGCAGCATGGCTAGGGTTAAACTGACTGTAATCTTTCTCATTTCGTTCTCCTTCGAAAACAAAAGACCATGCTATCCACGGTCCCTTTTTTCAAAGTGATGTGTCATAGCGCCTCTGCATTGCTGCAGGAGTACAACGGATCTTATCCGTTATCCCACGAAGCTCAGTTACCACTGACTTCGTTCGGCGGTGATTGCCTTTCTCTGATTTCATAGCCCGTCGGCTCCATCAGGTACTTTTCTGCACCGCTACCTCTATAATCTTTTGTATGTGTCATAGAATAAACCCTATCAAAACGTTTGTCAACACTTTTTATTTATCTTTTTTTAGGATCCCATAAACTTATTTGATCTGGGTTATGTAACATTTTCAGAAAATTATCTCGACTTTGTGGAAATCTTTCATAGATTTCAGCCAGTAATTCCTTCATATCTTGACGTTTAGTAACCCCATCCATTGGACAGCCAGATTTGATGACAGGGATACCAATTTGTTTAGATTGAGCTATAATTTCTGATTCTCTAACATATATAAATGGTCTTAAGAAAGTTATTTTAGCTTCAGTCAAAAACATCTTAGGATCAAAAGTATTCAATTTGCCTCCATAGATGGCATTAAGCATCATGGTCTCTACAGCATCATCGGCGTGATGAGCGAAAGCAATCTTATTACATCCGTATTTCTTAGCCTCAGCGATGACGGCAGCTTTTTTGAACTTTGAACATAATGAACATCGTATACGACCATCAGGCGTCTTATTAAGCTCTAGTATTTTAGCGACATTAGAAGGGGCTTGATGAAGTTCTATGCCTAATTCATCGAAGTAGGATTGTACTGGTTCAAAAGAATCCCCATCAAAACCCAATTGAATATGGATCCCAATCACTTTGAATTGCTTTCCTGATTTGATTCGATATTTATTCAAGGCAAGCAATAAAAGGGTAGAATCTTTACCACCACTTATCCCAACCCCAATGATGTCTCCTTCTTCTATCATTTCATAATCATAATCCGCATGGGATATTTTTCTTAAGAGTAGTTTCATAGCCCTATAATCTTACCATAGAATCGTGTATAATAAGCCCATGACAAATGACGGAATCTTACTGGTCTATAAAGAAAAAGGCTTAACTTCTTTTGACCTTGTGAATCGTATAAAACGAAGCCTAAAATTAGAGAAGATTGGACACACCGGAACTTTAGATCCCAACGCAGAAGGGTTAATGTTGGTTCTTTTTAATCAAACGACCAAAGCGAATCAGTTTTTAGTTCATGATACAAAGGAATATATCGCTTCTTTAAGATTGGGAATGAAAACCGATACGAAAGATATTTGGGGCCTTACCTTAGAAGAAGCAGATTATAAGATGCCT
>CAZXTB010000357.1:0-1503 GCA_964643535.1 uncultured Erysipelotrichaceae bacterium
ATGATTTCCTTATAGTCCTCATATGAACGGAGACTTTCAGCGATGATGCGGCAGCCTTCCTTCAAACGTTCTACGTGACTACCAGTATCGGTGTCTCGAGATTCAGTGATGTTTGAAAGGGCGGTAATGGTTGCGAGTTGAGCTTCGGCGATTTCTTTTACTTTTACGGATACAATTTCTTCTAATTGTCGATTGTGATTCTTAAATTTTGTTTCTTTTGCGATTAGTTCTGAAATGTCGGTCATGGACGTCATTAAACAGAGTTCATTTCCAAGATAGATCAAATCAATATTGAATAAGCCTGTGACTATTGATCCATTCCTTCTTCGAATTTGCGCTTCAACATCTCTTATGCTTTGTGATGTGGACACAGCTTCGATCAATTGAGCTCTCAAAGCAGGGTCCTTAAATATTTTAAGATCTTCGGAGGTATTCCCAAGAATTTCTTCTCGAGTATAGCCCATACTATCACAAAACGCTTGATTGATATCGATGAATTTTGAATCTGATATGCGAGTGATAGCCATTAAAGCACCACTATTATGGAAAGCTTTTGAGAATTTTTCTTCAGAGGATTTAAGTTCAGAAATATCCTTGCATACACCAAATAAGACTGGCTTCCCATCCCATTCTCCATTTTTGACTCTTGTTTCAACGGAGATGGTTGATCCATCTTTTGCGACCAATGGAACTGGGCAATATTCACGATTACCTTGAAGCATTTCCATGACATTGACCATGGCTTCATCTCTACGATTTTCAGGATGAACTTTAAGAACGGTATTCCCGTATAACTCTTCTTCGGTATAACCTAAACGATCAAAGACCGTTTTATTGGCGTGAATGATGTTGCCTTGATTATCTAGAATGAACAGCATATCATTGATCGTATTAAAGAAAGCGTAAAAGTTCGCCAATGATTCAGCACGTTTTTGTATCTCTCGTTCTCGAAGGATTTCATCTGTAATGTCGATGATTAACACGTTAGAAAAACCTTTTTCAGCGTGAGAAACTACAATTTTATATTCTCGGTTTGTTTCTGAATCATGATGTTGAAATGGGTTATTTCTTGCTGTCGAAAGATTTTCCAATCCAGATAAAGCCCATTCTGCAGCTTTTGTGTAACCTGAATTGAGTAGTTGAGTTAAAGTTTTCCCAATTAGTTTTTCGCGAGTTACCTTAAAAGTAGTTTCAATCATTTGATTAACAGAAACCAATTCTGAATCTATAAGATGACCTTGATCATCCGTAATTAGTTTTAATTTGGCGAAGCCAACAGGCATTGTGTTAATAAACTGCTTCATTAATTCGTTTTCCATATTGTCTCACTCCGTCTGTGGGTTTCTTGTGATGTCTTGAATTATTTTAGCACATTACAATTAAAATATTTCCTATTTACGCATATAAGGTCTTATAGAGCAGTAAAATCCTGATAAATTCCCAAATAACTATACCACAATTTAGTATAAAGATACAATAACACTTATAGTGTGCATAAATACA